>JAUSMY010000011.1 GCA_030646035.1 Thermodesulfovibrionia bacterium
TTTTGAAAATCCTGCACTGCTGCCCCAGCAATCCCTCTCAGTTCAATCGACATATCTGCTTATAAGAGTTATTCCAACAACGGGCTTGTTCAACTACTGGATAAAGTCGCGGCTGCGCGCGACTTATCCTTATTTGTTAGCGGGCTTGCCCACGAATCCACTCGATAACATTCTTGGCATCCTCGTCTGGTGGGTAGACCGGATAGAGGTAATGGATAATGTGGCCGCCTCTAATTATCAAAGTAATACGCTTGAGAAGCCGATTGCCTGCCACTTCAAATTGTGGCAGCTGAAGGCTATCTGAAAGCTCGTAATTTGCATCGCTTAGCAATGGAAAGGGGAGATGAAGACGTTGGGCTGCTTCCAACTGATAATCAGTCGTTTGTGTACTCAGGCCATAGATTACAGCCCCTAGACCCCTCAGCTCTGCGTGTAAATCCCTGTATGCACATGACTGGGGAGTACAACCTCTGGCACCTGGAATTGCATTCCAATTAGCTGTACCTCCAAGTGCTTCCGAATCAGGACGCCCTGTACGAGGGTAACAATAAACAACAACAAGCCCATTCGCCGGATCACTGAGTCTTACTGAATCTCCACGAGTGGATGCAAGCCCTACTGAAGGGACAGCCTTATCTAACAGATGCCGAGCAGCTCCATCATCTTGAGGTATGGGAACATCTAATGGGATCTCATAAAGGTTATCACTGCGCATGGTGCCGGCTCCTGCTCGCTAACGCTCGTATTCACGCACCAGCATTGCTGGTCGCGTGGAATTGATGGTTAGGTAGCGCTCTGTACAACGCCCTACCACCCTTTACAAATATTTCGGTTACATGAAAGCCGGCGCATGCCATTGCCTCACGTTGTTCAGATCGGCTCATGTACAACTGGTCATTGCCAAGTCCGTCTTCTCCAGAATAGTGATCACAAAATAGAAGCACACCATCGGGCTTAAGCAGTCGATGCACTTGAACGAATAACGCAGGCGCATAGCGCTTATGGCGCAACTCATGGACAGCCTGATTGGTAACTACTACATTTACCTTATTAATGCCATCTGCCCAGTCGCTCTCTTTAAAACTACGCAAGAGATAGTGGATATCGCTGCCCTTGATTTCACTCAACCTCTGCCTGGCAAGCTCATGCATAGGCTCAGAGAAATCCAGCAACGTAAAATTTATCCCATTAATTCTGCTAAGAATGTACTTAGCAAGAAACCCTGGGCCAGACCCCAACTCCAATAAATCTATGTCTGATTTACGAATTGTAGAAATCTCTGTCGTAAATGCCTGGAAGAATTCTTCTCTGAATGGGCGCAGCATCGCTGTCCGCTCCCACTCTTTGGCATCTTTCATGTCCTGTAGATCTATCGGACTTGGAACATCTGCTGGAATCATGGGGTGCTACCTAACGCCCCTGATCTGGCGCGAAAGCATGACGACATGCTTTTGTCGCTCAGGATCGGTTTGTATGATCGAAATTCCATTATTTCCCAGTCATTCATACAGCGATAAGGTGAGGCCCATACCTGCAGCAACAGGTATTCTGCACAGCAGCCCGGTGGAACGGTGGCGCCGATTTATCGAGCCCGTTATCTAGCGTGGGCGCTGTGCTGATTCTTCGTTTAACTCGAACAGTCGTAGGGGCCTCGAGCCCGAATGTAGCAAGGGTG
>JAUSMY010000012.1 GCA_030646035.1 Thermodesulfovibrionia bacterium
ATAATGCGCGCGTCAAGAAATCCGGGGCGCGGGGAGCAAGGTCGCTTCTGTGTCACTGCTGTAATACAAAAGCCCTTTCCCCACCCTCACCCTTTTTTATTTTGCAGATGGCAGGATGTTTTACCGGCATGTTTTCCGAGGTGAAACTTGTTTTTCCGGTTACGCCTATACACTCTTTTCGATTGATTAATGCTTCTCTTACCAGCGTGGTATCAGTCGAGCCTGCGTCCTTGATCGCATCGGCAACCAGCATGAAAGTATCATAGGCCAAAGCAGCAAACCGGTCGGGCTTGTCTTTCCCGAAATCTTTTATAAACTCGTCCATTTTGGCTGATTTGTTATCAGCAAAAAAGGTGGTGTATGTAAGAGTTTCGTTTACAGCTTCTCCACCCTTTAAATATTCTTCTGAATAGAGATCTTCGCCACCGATGATGGGAAGGGTTAGCCCCGCTTTTTTCAGCTCCTGGGCAAGTAGCACCGCTTCTGTAGCCCCTCCCGTATAGATCACTCCATGCAAGACATCAGGACTTTTCTTTATCGCACTAATAACCGCACCCATGTTGTGCCCTCCGGTAAAGGAATCATAGGTGTCAGCCTGTACTTTTATCACTCCGTGATATTTATCAAGCGCCTTCATAAACAGCGAACTTAAATCAAGAGAAAATTCATTATCCGCAGCGGTAACCAATACGTAATTAACATATCCCAGCTCTGTGACTGCGTATTTTATTAAATCCTCCGTTGCGGTTTCATCAGGAACGGCGGTACGAAACACATACTGGCCGCTGCCTTTGAGGTGCCTCCTTGATCCGACGGAGATAAATATGGTCTTGGACTCGTTAACCAAGTGAACAGGCGAAAAGGTGGACGAGCCTGTAGGGGCCGCTAATATTGCGATAGCTCTCTGGCTGATAAGATCCTTCACAATCTTGGTGGCCAGACCGATGTCGCTTTGATCATCAAAGTGAAGCACCTTGATTTCTTTGCCTGCTATTCCACCCTGGGCATTGAATCGCTTGGCCGCCGCCAAAGCACCTGCCACTACACTCGTACCGTAGGCCGCTTCCTCACCCGTTTCGGGTCCGACAATGCCTATGATCAGGGGTCTTTCGTCTTTTACTGTTTCAGGCGCCTTTGCCCCTTTTTTATCCGAGCAGCCAGATAGTAGCGACATCACCATTACCACAATAACCATCATGCTGATTTTGTTATGGGGTGTATTCATAGGAGTATTGATTTGGTCTCATTAAAAAAAGGACGCATCGGCTTATCAAACCATAATCTCTTGATTGCCGCCGAACGGGCGGACGCATTCAAGTCTGGCGCTGGCGAGAACGCCATGTGGCAGGGGATTGCAGGCCGTGCTTCTTTCCATGACGCCCCAATGCCATGCATCATGCCAGATTCAGATCCTGGCCGCCCAGACTCACTCGTCGCTGGAAATACGGCTCTTCATTTTCATTGAAAAAGGCTCCAACTCATGTGCCGGCATCCGCCTCCAGCAATTTATCCATATTTAAAATGAGCGTGTCGACCAGACCCTCTTCGACATCAAATACTTTTTTCGCCTGATCAACCTTGGCAAAATATCCTCTCTTTGCCCTGTCCTTATCACCAATGGTGAGTATATAAGGCTTCTCTTTTTGCTCTATATATATAGTCAACTGCAGCATCGGTGACGAGAGGCCATAAGGGGCAAGATCAGCCGGGTTTTCATCGGCAAAGGCCTTTATTTCCCCATTTTTTATTGCATACAGGTATTCCAGCACTTTTGCCATGGAGGCTATCCCTTTTGCAGGTTCAAGCATATTCCATTTTGACTGATTCTGCACAATGACCACTCTGCTCATCCCCTTTTTGACGATTTCGAGTCGCCTCAACTTGGCCGGGTCGAAATCCAGAATGGTCTTGTCCCGCAAGGCATAGGCGTCTTTGCTCACGTCTTTCTTGAGATCCGAATGTACGCGGTACACTTCCGGCCTCCCCTTGAACATGGCATACGCCACATTATTGGTAGGCCCTCTTTCTCCGAAAACAATAACGGTTTCCCCAGCTGGAGACTTCAAACCCATTTCAATCTCGGGATCGCCCAAGCCCAGTTCGACTAATTTGGCATGCTCAACCTTGTCAAACAGTACCGCATCCTTTCTGGAGGTGACGACGTTGGTCAATAACTTTTCTATCGCCTTAACATCCCCTTTTGCGCCTAATGGCTGCACTAATTGCCATCCGTCTTTCTCCCGAACCACCTTGATCTGACGGTTTTCTTTAATGTAATTTATCCAGAATTCCGAGATATCCTTCACGGCAGTGGGTAGCAGTTTCAGCTGTTCTTCTTTTAACTGCTTAACCGCTTCCTCCTTCTTGTCGAAGAAAAAGAACGCACCGCTCAGTGCGATCAGCACGATAAACCAGAAAAGCGTCTTTTTAGTAAAATTCACGCGCCCCGCCTTCTTCTGGCGGTTACGCCAAGGCCTGCCACCAACAGCAGTGAGGGCACAATCACCACGGAAAGCCAGAAAACAATTTTTCCCTGAACGGGGTTCAGCAAAAGGGGCGTCAGGCCCGGTTCTTTTCTCCTTACCGAGATCAAAACATGTTCCTCTGCCAGCCAGTTAAGCATGTTCAGGAGAAAATCCTTATTTCCTGCCTTCATGAATTTATTGCTGGCAAAGTCAGAATCTCCTGTGACCATGATCTTTCCCCAAGTTTTAAGGCTATCCTGCCCTTCCCCGGCTTTAGCATCACCAGCTTTAGCATCACCAGCTTTAGCATCACCAGCTTTAGCATCACCAGCTTTAGCATCACCAGCTTTAGTGTCACCAGCTTTAGTGTCCCCGAGGTTTACCTCCACCGCGGTGACTGCCACCACACTGATCGGTCCGCGCTTGTGCTTGTCAGCGTTAAATTCTTCATCTTCCCTGGTAAGCTTCTTAATATCACTGGTCACTGTCCAGCTCTTATCGCTGGTTTTGGCGATATCGAAGCTTCCCTTGGCAGGCTCTTCCTTTATATGGACAGAACGAGCGAACGGAAAAAAAGTAAACTGCTCAAATTCACGGGTGACGGGATGATTCTTGTCATATTGCACCACCACGGGTATGGCGATATTACTTCCGGAAACCTGGCTCGTTTTATCAAAAATGAGATCGTTCGTGAGTTCGAAGCCGAATCCACCCAGATAGCTTGTGAGCTTTGGCAACCCGCCGCTGGGATCAACCATGAAAATTGCCCGCCCGCCTTTTTTGACGAATGCCGTTATCTTGTCCAGTTCAGCTGGCAAATAGTCCGCTTCGGGACCGCTCACCACCAATACGGCAGCATCCTCCGGCACCTTTTCCGCATTGATTAACAGCAGGTCGCGTACCTGGTGGTTTTCCCTCTCGATCGCATCCTTGACATACGAATAACCATTTTCTTCCTTGTTATCGATACTCTTCTCGCCGTGCCCGCTGACAAAGTAGAAAACCTTGATGTCTTTACTGAGCAGCTTAAGCAGGGAATTGGTGAGTTTGTTTTCAGATTCGGTGCCGATAATCTCGTGCTTGTCGCCATACTTTAATACCGTCGTTCGGTAAGACGTAACCTCATACTTTGCTGTTTCTATCGGATCTCTGTCCGGGTCTACAAAGCGAAAGCTGAATTTAGGCGAGTGGTAGGAATATTCACTCAACAGGTCGGACATCGCCTGTCTCGTCCGCTCATCACTACGATAGAAGGCGATAGCCTCAACATCCTCTTTCAGGGACTTTAATATCTTGACCGTATGGGAAGAGAGGGTATACCTGCTATCCTTTGTCAAGTCGACCCTCACCTTGTATTTGATCGACATGCCCGCGATAAGCCCGATGATCACTAAAAACACCATGCTCATAATCGCCGTATTAAAGGCATACTTGGTGGAACGCTTGGTGATGAATTCCCTGATTTCCGGAAAGAAGATATAGAAAAACAGCAGCAGCACCAGCAGCCCTACCCAAATCAGCGTCAATGGCAGGTTGCCCATCTCACCGGTTATTGCATAAGTGATTCCCCCAGCCGCCATCAAGAAAATGGACAACAGACCCAATGGCGCAAACAATCCTTTAGCTTTCATTATCTCCACCTCTTCGTTTCTAAACTTCTAAGAGTGAGAAACAGGAATAGCACGATGAAACAAAGGTAGTAAATGATGTCCGTCGAATCCACGACCCCTTTCGACATGCTTTCTATATGCTCGTTAATTGAAAGATAACTGAGAAATCGACCCAGCCCGGCAGATACCAGCGGGGCGGAATAACTTATCAACCAGAAAAAGAACAACATGGCAAAGGATATTGAAGCAGAGACAATCTGGTTTTCCGTCAACGACGAAGTAAAAAGCCCCAGGGAGATGGCTGACGCCCCCAGCAGAACCAGGCCCAAATAACCCGTCCCGATTGGCACCACTTCCGGCTCACCCAGGACAACAAGGAGCACAGGGTAAGTAACCGTCAGCAATATCATGGTTAGCACCACAACGAGGCAGGCCAGATATTTACCCAGCACTACGTCAATATCATTGACCGGGAAGGTCAGAAGCAGTTCGATCGTGCCGGTCTTTTTCTCTTCGGCCAGGAGTCTCATGGTCAATAACGGTGTCATCATCAGCAAAATAATACCAATAGTTCCAAACAGCGGCCTGATCACCGTCTCATTGATATTCAACAGCTGGTATTGCTTTGCCAGCATAGGATCGGACTGGGCCTGATAACTGACAATCGAAAAGGTGGCGGTGAGGTTGTAGAAAAAATAACCCGTCATCAGCAGAAACATGATGATCACTATATAAACGGTAAACGAGCTGAAATAGGATTTCAGTTCCCGATTGAGGATAAGGCCGACATTTCTGATACTCATGCCTCCTCCTTTGTGACCAACTTGATAAAGATATCTTCCAGGCTAACCTCCAGGAGACGCATTTCCACAAGCTCCCATTTGTTTCTTTCAATCATGGCCTGGATGCCTTGCCTTCCTTGTTTTTCATCTTCAAACACGACAATAAATCCGTTGGTATCACCTGATACTTGCTCTCTCTCAACTCCTTTAAGGCCCCCCACACGGGAAAGTTCCTGCTCAATCGCCTGCGCATTACCGTTAATGCGTAATAACATTCGCTGTGCGCTTTCAGTTGCAAGATTCTCCGGCCTGTCTTCTGCCACCACTTTTCCCTTATTGATAATGATCACCCTGCTGCAGAGTATGCTGACTTCAGGGAGAATATGGGTGCTGAGAATAACGGTGTGCTTACCTGCCAATTCCTTGATCAGCTTCCTGATCTCTTTGATCTGCTTCGGATCAAGCCCTACCGTAGGCTCATCAAGAATCAAAACCTCCGGGTCATTGACCAATGCCTGGGCAATGCCGACTCTCTGCCGGTATCCCCTGGAGATCGCGCTGATTAACTTGTTGGAAACATCGCTGAGGCCACAGTCATCCATGACCTTGGCGGCTTTTCGATTGACCTCTTTGGCCGGCGTCCCCTTGATGGCCGCCACAAAACGAAGGTAGTCATTCACTTTCATGTCTTCATAAAGCGGGACTCTCTCCGGGAGATAGCCTATCCTTTTGCGAACGTTTAACGAGTCCTCGAAACAATTATAGCCAGCCACCATGACCTTCCCTTTTGTGGGAGGAAAAAAGCAGGTCAAAATGCGCATGACCGTAGTCTTCCCCGCCCCATTCGGCCCAAGAAAACCCAGGATCTCACCTTTTTCAACAGTGAAGCTGATATTGTCAACGGCGCGGAACTCGCCGTATTCCTTGGTTAAATTTTCGACTTCGATCATTAGATTTGCTTTACTAATTGATAATTTTTAATGATAACAGTAATAGCCTTTATGCCGCAA
>JAUSMY010000013.1 GCA_030646035.1 Thermodesulfovibrionia bacterium
CTTGACAGTGTGTGGGTGAGTAAGTAGTCTAGGGATGAACTGGGTTGCTGAATTAAGGTATCCTAGGGATGGCGAGTTTTGGAAGGCTAGGGCTTGCTTGAGAGAATAAGAAGAAGAGCAAAGAGAGAAAGAGAGCAAAAATTTTGGAAAAACAAAGGAGAGAAACATGGTTGCCAAGCTATGGCTGAGGATAGTGATGGTACTGTTTGGAGTGTTGGTAATAGGATCGGCACAAGCGAACATACCGTCAGTACCGGATGAGTTGTATGAAGCACTGAAATTGGATCGTGCGACGACCACGCCCAAGCAATTGTATGAATCATTGGTAAAGCGCTACAAAGATCCTGCACAAGGTGCTGGACCGGGCACGATGGCGCAATACTGGGAACCGATTCCCTATGGAATCTACCTTGATCCAGCGACATTTTACGCGCCACCAACATCACATAAAGAAGTGGTAAGTCGCAAAGAATGCGTAGAATGTCACACAGATGAATCGCCGGTATGGGTACAAGCATGGAAGCGTAGTAGCCATGCAAACCTGGACAAGATTCGCAATCTCAAACCAGAAGACCCTACTTTTTACAAGAAAGGTAAGCTGGAAGATGTAGAGAAGAATTTGCGTTCGATGGGGAAACTGGCTGAAGGCGAGAACCTGAAAGAAGTGGGTTGTATTGACTGTCACGTAGAAATTGGTGCTAAGAAGAAAGCGGATCACGCGAAAGATCTGAAGATGCCGACAGCTGATGTATGCGGAACGTGTCACTTGCAAGAGTTTGCGGAACGTGAGTCAGAGCGCGACACCATGATTTGGCCGGCAGGTCAATGGCCCAATGGACGTCCTTCACACGCACTGGACTACAAAGCGAACGTGGAGACCACAGTCTGGGCAGCGATGCCACAACGCGAGGTTGCTGAAGGCTGCTCAATGTGTCACACCAACCAAAATAAATGTGACTCATGCCATACCCGTCATGAATTCTCAGCGGCCGAATCACGTAAACCGGAAGCATGCGCGACCTGTCATAGTGGTGTAGATCACAATAACTGGGAAGCCTATTCGATGTCCAAGCACGGCAAGATTGTATCGATGCTGGGTAATCAATGGAACTGGGATGTGCAACTGAAAGATGCTTATGCTAAAGGCGGACAAAGTGCACCGACCTGCGCAGGCTGTCATATGGAATATGAAGGGCAGTATGCTCACAACATGGTCAGAAAGATTCGTTGGGCAAACTATCCATTTGTACCTGGAATTGCGGAGAACATCAAAAGCGAATGGTCAGAAACCCGTCTGGATTCATGGGTAGTCACCTGTACACAGTGCCACTCAGAGCGTTTTGCACGCTCTTATTTGGATCTGATGGACAAAGGTACATTGGCTGGATTGGCGAAATACCAAGAAGCCCATGCAGTAGTAGAGAAACTCTACAACGAAGGCTTGTTGGCTGGACAAAAAACCAATCGTCCTAATCCACCACCACCAGAGAAACCAGGTTTTGCGATATTCTCGCAACTGTTCTGGGCAAAAGGTAACAACCCAGCTTCTTTAGAGTTGAAGATTCTGGAAATGGGTGAGAATGATTTGGCTAAGATGCACGTAGGATTGGCACACGTTAATCCAGGTGGTTGGACTTATACTGAAGGTTGGGGTCCAATGAATCGTGCTTATGTAGAAATCCAAGATGAAAATACACGTATCCGTGAAATGGTAGCGCTGCAAGAACGTGTTAAGAATCTTGAATCCAAGAAAACCAGCTTACTGGACTTGGACGGCACAGCTGAGAAAATCTCACTGGGCGGTTTAGGTGGTGGTATGTTGCTAGCCGGAACACTGGCATTAGCAGGCTGGCGTAAACGTAAGCAAAGCGAAGATTGATCACCACCGACGCAACTGATCGCGCCAAATCGGCGCGGTCGGGGGACAAACTACTCCCGTCATTAGGCATACTCCTAGTGACGGGAGGTTTACTTTTGCTTGGCTGGTTTGCCTATCTGTGGTTTACACCGATACCGGCACCCTACCAATACCAGCTAATATCGGAAGGTGACAGCAAAAAATTCCCTCAAATGGATCTGGATGCATGGCCGGACTTAAAGCTGAGTCAATATAAGGTACAAGCGGAAGGTATTGATAAACCGATAGCAGAACTCATAGTGGCGCAGCAAGGTGATGGACCGCGAGTGCTCACCTACTGGAAGAACAGTACTAACGAAATACTCTATAACCTGGACAGAAAACCATCAGAACTAAGTGCATTAGCAGCGGTTATTGGCAAGCATGCACCCAAAGACGCGCTGATATTGTCCTGGTGGGATACATCACGGCAAATAAAGCTGCTGACGGGGCATGACACACTCTTTACCAGTCACTTAAATGAACCGCTGATGGTACCGGTTGCTTGGCTGGAGCAAAGTAAAGCCATCATGGCCTACGAAAACCAATTTTGGGAAAGTAGCGCCAACTCAAAAGAACAAGAGCAATTCAAACGCTTTAGTCAAGCGCTAGCAGCAAGCGCAGAAGAAGGCGTAGCCCAGCTGCGAGAGCTGATTGGGTCAAACCGAGAGGCTTACTTGATAGTACATGTAACCGACCTGTATAAACTAGGACTCATGTACCCAGACAAAATCGGAGTTGCTTATCAAAACTTTCCATTGACTGGCAACATGCATGGCATGATTAATCACATGAAAGTACAGCTCAAGGAAAATGACTTTAACACCTACACATTGCAATCTCTGTCAGACGAAGAGATCAGAGTATTTTTTCTCAGCGATGAAGCGAGTAGTCAGACACTGCTTGCAAGGATGCTGCCATTTGTAGATAAAAAAGCACCCTTGGAATTGGAAGCAGCGCAACTCATCTATCAACAAGGTGGTTACTGGGTTTACAAGATACCGTAGACAAAGATGAGCGAAAGCAAGAGTAAGTTTTGAACAATAAAAAGAGACAGCAGCCGCAAAAAGTACCCGACACGACTACATAGTCATTTACACAATCGGGCGATAGCGTACAATACGCGGCATATAAACTTGAATTAAAAAAGCATAAAGGAGGAAGGATGAAGCACGCAATCACTTACATACTTGCTATCTTGGCAATGTTTGCATTTTTATCTGGCGCAGCCGTAGCGGACTCATTCGAAGGGCGCACCAAATGTAGCTCATGTCATAAAGCACAAGCTAAATCATGGAAAGACACAGCACATGCCAAAGCGATGGAATCCCTGAAGCCAGGCACACGTAAAGAAGAAAAGATTAAAGCCAAACTGGATCCAGAGAAAGACTATACCCAAGACAAAGATTGTGTTGGTTGTCACGTAGATGGATTTGGCAAGAAAGGTGGCTATACCATAGAAGCACCTAAAAAACCGCTGGCAGCCGTTGGTTGTGAATCGTGTCATGGACCCGGTAGAGTATATCGTGGTGAACACCGTAAAGCAGGGCAGGCATTTGAAAGCAAAGGCACGACAACGCAACGTAAAGTAGTTGCTGACAAAGGCCAGGATTTTCATTTTGAAGAATCTTGCAATGCTTGCCACTTAAATTATGAAGGATCTCCTTGGAAAGGGGCAAAGCCGCCCTATACACCATTTACTCCATCAGTGGACGAAAAGTACACTTTTACCTTTGATAAAATGGTAAAAGACGTCAAGGCGATGCACGAGCATTACAAACTGGATGGATCTTTTACTGGTGAGCCGAAATTTAAATATCATGATGAATTTCAGGCTAGTGCAAAAGTGCCAGAGAAAGGTGCGAAAAAAGGTAAAGGAAAAGACGAATGACAGGCTTACAGAAAGGCGCAATAGGAACCCTGTTGACAGGTGGATTGCTGGGTATTGTATTAGTGGCAGTAGTGTTTGGTGGAGAAGCGGCTCTGTCAACGGAGGAATTCTGTACCAGTTGTCACTCCATGACATACACCCAGAAGGAATTGAAGGAATCGACTCACTATGGGGCATTAGGGGTAAATCCTGGCTGTAAGGATTGCCATATACCGCAAGGATTTAAGAATTTCCACCTTGCTGTATATACTCATGCGGTAGATGGAGCGAGAGAGCTTTATTTAGAGATGGTGAATGATTATTCGACGCTAGAGAAGTTTAATGAGCGTCGTTTGATAATGGCTCATGATGCGCGCATGAATCTGAAGAAATGGGATAGCGTGACGTGTAGAGATTGTCATAAGAACCCGAATCCACCGGGAGCTGATGCACAGGAAGCGCATAAGAAGATGAAGACAGAGGGCGCGACCTGTATAGATTGTCATCAGAATTTGGTGCATGAGGAAGTTGCGAAGACAGATCTGAATGCGAGCATAGCTGCGGGTAAGATGGTACTGCAGAAAGAAGAAGATGGTGGTGACGAGGAAGAAGAGAGTGAAGACGAGGACGAGAGTAGTGAGAGTGGAAGCGAGGCAGTAGGCGAAGCTCAGAGTGAA
>JAUSMY010000014.1 GCA_030646035.1 Thermodesulfovibrionia bacterium
AGCGCCAGTAGAGGCACTGAAAGGTCTGAAAATCAGGGCTTTTTGATGAGCTGGTGAAAAAACTCAGGATTTAACGCAGGAAACCGCGCATACCGAAAATCGGTGAGAGAAATTTTCCGATTTCCGGAGGTGCCCTTAAGACTAATCTATTTCTTTCTTCCTGACTTTTGCGTAAGCGCGGAACCCGCCGATGTTTTAGCAGACTTACTTGACCCACTGCTTCGCAGGGTTTCTGATGCAGCGGATGCCGCTTTGCTAGATGTAGTTTTAGGAGGCGCTTTTGTTTGTGATAGAGCTGATCCTGCAGCAGACTTTGCCGCCTTACTTGAGCTCGGACTCGCCAATACTTTGGAGGCAGCGGACGCTGCTTTTTTACCAGTTACCTCAGTCTTCTTAGTCATTACTAATTTCCTCATTATTGATTTTCAGTTGAGCACCGAGCTCTACCGGAGAAGCATCGTTTAAAACAAAGAATGCTATTAAAGTAACAAGGGCAGCAAAAAGTAATGAACTTGCAAACCCTCCGACCAGATTGACACCAAACTGTGGCCAAAATTTCTTAATCTCTCTTATTTCCTGTACGACT
This sequence comes from Thermodesulfovibrionia bacterium, assembly GCA_030646035.1. NCBI lineage: Bacteria > Pseudomonadati > Nitrospirota > Thermodesulfovibrionia > Thermodesulfovibrionia bacterium. The sequence goes on from JAUSMY010000014.1 coordinate 587, forward strand.
ATCCCCTCTACAGTTTCTTTTTCGAAATCAGACATGTATGTAGTGATTGCATCTTGAGCGTAACTCGTGAGTCTTGCTTGAGCCGTATCTTTCGCTCGTAGCAAAACCCCGGACGGTTGCTGTTGGTACCAACTCTGGATCTGTTCATCAGTGGGTAAACTTCCGTGGTGATCGCGGTGGTGCTTCATCCACTCAATCTTTTGTTCTTCTATTACTCCGAAGGCTACTAAACCTAGTAGCCACTCCTCATTTTCAGGAACATCCTCAACAAGCTCTTTGTAAATGTCTACCGGACCTGAGATTTTACTCATACGATGTTGCCATTAGGTATCGATAGTTTTGTGCTGTAGCGCCCTAGCGTGCATGTACATGCTTAGCATTATGACGGGAGTCTATACGTCAAACTCTAATGGTTACAATGGGTATTTGGTTTTATTCATCCCTACCCGACCCTAAACGGCAACAACCCCTCCGCCTCCCCCCGATACTGCTCCACATACTCCCGCTCCCTCTTCAAGAAATCCCCAATCGCCGCATCAAACTGCGCATCCGCAATCCAGTGATTGGAATGCGTGATGATCGGTTCAAATCCACGCTGGATTTTGTGCTCGCCCTGGGCGCCGGAGTCGAAGCTTTGCAGTCCGTGCTCGATGCAGTATTCAATACCTTGGTAGTAGCAGGTTTCGAAGTGGAGAAACTGGAATTCCTGCAGGCTGCCCCAGTAGCGGCCGTAGAGTTTGGTGTTGTCGCGCAGGCTGAGCGCGGCGGCGATGCGGCGGCCGTCGCGGGTGGCGACAATCATGAGAATGTTGTCGGGCATGGTGGCGCCGAGTTGGCGAAAGAAATCGAGCGTCAGGTAGCCGTGCTGGCCTCGTACCTGATAGGTGTTCTGGTAGAATCGGTAAAAA
>JAUSMY010000015.1 GCA_030646035.1 Thermodesulfovibrionia bacterium
TAAAAGTGATAGAGCCCCAATCAGCGTATTCCATCAGGGACAGAGGCAATGAGCTTCACATAAAGTCCGGATGTATGGCTGCAATCTTTACCTTCTCAAAATCATCGACTGAAAGCTTGGCATAACGTGGGCGTCCATGTAAGTACTACATTATATCCATCATCATTAAGAGAACTTTTATAACCAATTCCGTCATATCCTTCATTTTTCAATTTTTCCGAGAGGAATTGTGTAGATAAATACTTAAGCGGTGAATCATTCGGTGATATTGGCTTTGAAAAGTAATTATTAATGTCACCCCAGATGTATTCCTCTTTTTCAGCAGCTGTGAAACTGGGAATGGATCGTTTTTGTATAATGAAGTCTTCTCCTCCTTCACCCCAAATCCATTCATTCAAGTAACCCGTGCTTTTATATTCATCATGTGAGGTATCAAGAATCTTTAAATCTGAATCGATTTTAAAATAACCTATCGTTATATTTGACTTAATCCACGGTCTTACTTCTGCAACTGCAGTTTCAATTGTTGTTGCAAGGTATAAATAGGGGATCCTCTCTGGGTTTAAACGGCCAGCCTTAGCATATTCTACGGGAGGAGAGCCCATATTTTCCGGATGGATTGGAGAAAATTCTGTATCGCCGTCTTCAAGCTCTATGAAACTTGAGCCAATCCTAGCGCGGTACAATATTTTATTTTTTTTAAGTGTCTTTGTTCTTTTATGAGCGGTGTTAACTATTGTATCCACGAATTTTTCCCAATAATCTGAAAGTATAAAACGATTATTATTTAGCAAATAATTGCTAAATTTCTCCCAATCTTCAGGGTCAAGAAATTCGTTTGGATCATTATCCTTCTTTTTATCCATATCTATATTATTAGCCTAATAAAAATATTTAACCTGACAAAGCACCATAGGGTCGCGCCGCCGACCGGCGCGAAGGGTATGCTCCCGAAAGGGGGCATGCTGCCCGATCCCTAGCACGGTTTTACTTTATCGTGATTTCCCCTTATTGCTAAACAGAATTTGATTTTGATTCTGTGAGGTATAATTCTGACAACAATCTTAAGAGGATAAAATTATGGAACTTTCCGCCGTATTAACGCCAGCGCCAGAAGGCGGTTATGTTGCCTACAATCCTGAAACAGGCACAACCACGCAAGGCGAAACCGTTGAAGAAGCTTTGGCCAATCTAGTTGAGGCAACTGAACTATACCTTGAAGAATTTCCGATGACCATATCTACTCGTTCACTGCTGACAACCTTTCAAGTAGCTGAGCATGCCTAAATTGCCCGTTATTTCTGGAATAGAAGCAATAAAAGCGCTAGAACGATTGGGTTTTACAATAGTGCGTCAACGAGGCAGCCACATCGTCCTTCGAAGGAATTCTTCTGGCTGTGTCGTGCCAAACCATCGTGAACTAAAATTGGGAACTCTGAGTGGCGTACTCAAGCAAGCGGGAGTGTCATTAGATGAGTTTATTAAAGCATTGCACGTTTGATTTTCCTTTTTTATAACCAAAGTTATGGACTTCAAGCTTCTGCCATTGGAGATACCTTCTAATGAGCCATTCAGATATGACGCTTTAAATAGAAAATCTTCTATTGAATTTCTTACCTCTCTGGTGGAAGAACTTAAGGGACCGTTTGTTCTTGCTATCGATTCGCCATGGGGAACAGGAAAAACTACTTTCATTAATATGTGGAAAGCGCATCTTGAATTAGATAACTATATTTGTATTTACTTTAATTCATGGGAATCTGATTTTACTGCTGATCCACTGATTGCTTTTCTTGGTGAAATAGAAAATTTTGTTAAAAAAATTGACCCTGTAAATACTGAATTTTCACATTCTTTCGATAAAGCAAAAAAAATTGCAACGAGCTTAACAAAGCGCGCGCTTCCTGCTGCAGGAAAAATTCTGACGGCGGGGTTTCTTAATCTTGATGATTTTTCAGAGAGATCCTTAGCAGACTTGGCTTCTGATGTTGTTAAAGATGCTGTTGATACGTATGTGGCTACAAAAAATTTGAATAAAAGATTTCATGAATCATTGTCTGATGCAATCGTAAAATTGAACACAACTGACACAGAAGATAGGACTCAAAAAGGTAAGATTATTATATTTGTCGATGAGATAGATCGCTGCAGGCCTACCTTTGCAATTGAATTACTTGAGCGAATTAAACATCTTTTTAACGTATCCAATGTGATTTTTATACTCTCACTTGATAAACAACAATTGAATACTAGCCTTGCCGCTGTTTATGGTACAGGGATTAATGCAGAAGAATATTTGAGAAGATTTATTGACTTAGAATTCTTATTGCCAAAAGCGAATACAGAGCGATTTACAGAATATTTATATAAGGGTTTTAATTTCGATAATTTTTTTCAAAATAGAAACATACTAGGCGGCAATGAAAAGGATCACTTAATAAAATTATTTAATTCATTATCTAGTCCACCCTGAACAATTCTATTTTCAGGCATATGCGCCAGCAAGGCGATGATTAGTTCTGTCATCATTGATTGATGGCCAATCCAAGCGTAGGAAAATCAAGACGAGAAGAAGCCGCAGCTTCCTCAGAATCATCCGCAGGTTGTGTCCGCAACCGCAGAGGATGGCATGAAAGGCATCGCCTTCTGTGCCTTGCAGCCAGTTTCTGCGAAGGCGACCGTCGTTTTTCATATGCCCGATTACCGGTTCGATGGCGCTGCGTCGCCGAATATCGCGTTTCAGCCGCGCGGTAATGCCGCGCCTGAGTTTGCGGTGATAGACCTTGACCCCAGCCGGGACAGTTGCGCCGCGATAACCCAAGTCTACGAAGACTTCCTTAGGTTGCTGCTGCGTCAGGACTGACGCCTGCTCCAAAGCCAGGTGTAAGGTGTGCCCATCGTAAGGATTGCCCGGCAGGCTGCGCATGCCAACCACCAATCCCTCTTTGTGCGTTGTCATCACTGACACCTTTACCCCAAACTCATAGGGTTGGCGCAACTTGCCTTTGCTGATGCACTCCACTTCCGGCGCATGCAAGCTGTAGAGTTTGTGGCTGTCTTGCGGTTGCTGCTTGAGCAGGCGCTCGACTTTCTGCAGCAAATCGGTAACCTTGGGCTTGAGGTGCTGCGGTACCTGGGCCAATTGGCGAAATACGTCACGCCAGACGCGGCCAACTAGCGTCTTGAGCTTCTTTAAGTGGCTACGCATACGCCGATATTGCTTGGCATGAGCGTAACGGGCAATTTGGCCGGCCAACTTCGGGGCAATGCGGTTGTAGTTCTGGCGTAGCGTTATCCCAGATTCTGCTACCAATTGCGCCAGTTGTTGCCGTCCCCTATTGAGCAGTTTGCTGTCGGTCGGATAAGCAATGGCCTTCTCCTGGACGGTGCTGTCCACAATGACTTTATCCAGGCTATGCTGCTTGATTACCTTGGCCGACACGGCCGCCTCAATAGTCTGAGCCAATAACCATTCCATGCCTTCTGCACCAATCCGTTGTCGCCATCGCGTCAGTGAGCTGGGATCTATCGGCGGCTGGTGCTGGAACCAGGTTTCGCCACAGAACAATTGCCAGTAGGGGTTTTCTACCCATCCCCACACCACTGCTTCGTCAGACAGCGCAAAAGTGTGTTGTAGATACAGCAGTCCAGCTACCAAGCGGGGTCTGGTCGCAGGGCGACCGCGATGTGATGGAAAAAAACCGCCCCAGCCATCCTCGAACACTGACCAGTCAATGTGCTGCGCCAGTTGCACCAAGGGATGACTCAGGTTGACCAGTTCATCCAACC
>JAUSMY010000016.1 GCA_030646035.1 Thermodesulfovibrionia bacterium
CTTCCTCGACAACGTCGTCACCAGCAGCATCGTCTTCGAAGGCAATGGCGTGGTGAAGGAATACGTCGGCGGCTATCAGGACTGGGTGAATCAGGGCGGCAAACTGGTGTCGTTCGCGGACCAGGGGAAGGAAGCCAAGGCGGAAGCCAAAGCGGCTGCGGCGCCGGTTGCTGTCAGCAAGCCTGTCGAGAAAGCCAAGGTGAGCAGCCTCACCAGCAACGAAAAGCGCGAGCTGGACCTGCTGCCCAAAGACATCGAGAAACTGGAACAGAAAGTCGCAGATCTGGAACTGGTGATTGCGGGCGAAGGATTCTTCGCACAAGAACAGAAGAAGATCGATGCGAAGCTGGCCGAGCTGGCCAAGTTCCAGAACCAACTCGAAACCATGTATGCACGGTGGGAGCAGCTGCTGGAGAAGTAGCAGCTACCTCGTTTGCGATCGCTTGTGGGAGCTTGCCTGCAAGCGATCAACCCCTGCACAACAAAACACCCACTGCGCCTCAGACACGTTTCCGGTCATCCCATTCCAAAGTATTGTCTTTTAATAAAGATCCGAGCTAGACTCCCGCCAAATCAATGAGAAGTTGCGCGCGAGCACTAGTACAATGTTATGCGGCGCAACCCCCAGTTTCACCTCTTTATCGAGAAGCAATAGATGGAAATTTTGGATCTACGTGAGGTACGAAAGGACTTGGCTATTCGAAGCTTCTGGAATATTGGCTTTTTCATTGCCGGCTTCATCTTTTGGACGTTCGTGCTAGTAACAGGCCAGATGTATCCCCTAGAACAATCGAAAGTATTTTGGCTCGCAGGAACTTTTTTAATATTCCCCACAGCCGTACTTGCTTCCAAAATCGTTGGTGCCGATCCGTTTACAAAGGGTAATAGGCTTGCCGATCTGGTTGGGTATACTCACATGAGCGCTACTGCACTGAGCTTTCCGCTCGTGATTGCGTCCTTTATCTATTTTCCTGAAGCAATGCTTCTCATAATGGCAATTGCGTACTGTATAGATTTTTACGTAATGTCATGGGCGTTTGGTACAAGAATATTTGGAGTCCACGCAGCTGTCAGGGTGTTGTTAGCGAGCTTTTTCTGGTTCATGTTCCCAGCCAGCCGGGAGCTCGTGATCCCTGTGATTGTTGCTTCTTGCTACATGGCAACAGTCTTACTTATTCCGCCGGTAAGAAGGAAGTGGATGCATGAAAGCACATTGCTCGAAAGCGCATAACAATCTGTACTGAGCGACCAAGGCGCCAATCCACCTTGGCGCCAGAACAAGGGCGTTATACGGAACCCGTCCACAAGGAGATGTAAGTGCCGAACCAAGCTCTATTTTACCCCCACATAGATATTCACGACGATCAGTGGCTTAAGACCTCCTTGCTCTATTGGGATGAATTGCGAACAATTGTCCCTGAATCAATCGAATCTCCCTACCAAAGCAACTCAACAGCTGCGCTTTATGATATGGGAATATTGACTCCGATACGCGTGAACTCGGAAATGGAGGAAATCAATAAGCTTTCTGAGCAAGTTCTTACATATCTATCAACGAATGAAGGGGCGAGGATAATTGCAAGTAACGGCAACAGGGGGGCTGTCATACACTCGGAAAAATTACCGTATAGGCTTGAAGAACTCGCCCATATACATCCTGAAAAATTTCCGCAGCACATTAGGAATGAGCTGAGGAATGTTTTCGGAGATGTAGATGAAAGAGGTTGGCTTAGAGTGGATGATGGTTTTGCCAATTTTTACATGACGCTACTTGCATCCCAGCTTTCAGAGAGAACGGGAGCGTCTCTTGTAACTAGCGATTCAATGGCGAATGATTTAGCTGTTGCCGTTCACCTAGATGCCCAACTAGGTCGAAAGATATCTAATGTGGTTGACGGTGATTGGCATCACATGAGAAGGCGCTGGCGAGAATATGAAGCGTTTGGGCAAAGAGATGTACGTCCTCCGGTTGTAGCAGAAGGGCTTCTTGCGAATTTATCTCTTACTAAAATATGTATAACGGAAGACAGCTCTATAGACGATATTCTCAGCTTCAAGAGGCATCATTCAGATGAGCTTGGACTTTTCCACCAGAAAATCTCCGCACTTTGCAGTGGGATTGACGAAGATCTACCCGTGGAGGCGCTGCAGGAGAAAGTAGCTTCGATTTACAAGAATCAAGTAGAACCTTCAATTAACAATCTGAAAGCAGCACTGAGCGGAAGGAATATCAAATGGAAAGCGGAAGGTTTAATGAAAATATCGGTAGTGTCAGCTAGCTCATATTCAGCTCTTGCTGTTGCGGGCTTATCAACGCCAATGGCATTATTGGCTGGCGCGGGAATTTCACTTACCGCCATGGGGGTTCTTCACAATATTGATAAACGCATTGAAACAAGAAGCTCCCCATTTGCCTACTTAATGAGTGCGGAGAGAAATTTTGCAAAAGTCGTATAATAATCGGCTGCACGGCGACAATTTCTCCGCTGCGTTGCAGCTCCAAAATTGCGCGTGAGCACGGGCGTTATAGCGCATAAAGGACCGTTGAGCATCGGGCTGAAACTGGGTTGTTTCGTGAACTATGCGAATCCGCCGATCTCTATTTCGCATTCTATAGCACCATTATTATGAATGACTAATCCTTGAATCAACGAAACACCAGTAACACGAGCGTCAGACTAGGAGGGAATTTACGTGGAAGGATTTTGGGTTGGGGTGGGATCTACCGCCACTGTCGTGCTTGCAATTCTTGGTTTCAATAAATGGCAAGCATCAAAGATACATCTTGTTGGAACGATTCGGAGATACCCATTTGCTGTACCAACACAGTTAAGTGAATCTCTCTACGAAATGCATAGCGTTGGCTATCTGCTTAAGGAAGTTTCTACGAAACGAGATTATCCTGAAGATCGCGAACAGGTCTCAAAAGCCATTAACAAAGTGATAGTCGAACTAGATAGATTCAAGCTGCGCGGCTTAAATTTCGGTACTTGCTCAGAACTTGAACTGCGTAACGCAGGACATGAGGAAGCAAAGAATCTTGAGATTCGTGCAGAAGGGGCGATTGTAATTGAGATGGAGCGAAACGGTCAGTGGGTTGAGCTTGCACCGGATCAGGTCCCTACGTACCTACGTCCAGGAGAACTTAGAAAGTACCGAATCTGGCAAGGGATTGTTGCAAGGAAAATTGAAGTATTCCAAGATCGTGGTCGAGCATCCATTGTTGAATACCTGTTTTCGCACCCGAGATTTTCTATTATTCCCCTGCTTTGGAAGGAGGTTAAGGCTCTTCTAATGCTAGCAGCCCTGCTTATCGCATGGATTATATTCATTACCTACGATTCGAGTGAAAATATCCTAGAACCGGTTTCTACTGAAATGCAATCTGAATTACCTCAATAGTATTTCTAACCACCGCTTACAGAGTGACGAGGATAAGCCGCGCACCTGAATCGAGCGTTAGGGGCCATAGGAACCACCATGAACGAGATTGATGTTCTGAAGAAAATTTCGTCGAACCTAACTGAGCGTAAAAGCTCCGCAGCTCTCAGTAACTATCGGGTTCTTTGCAGCAACATAGCGTTCTTAAACAAAGCCTTCTCAAATGCCATCAGCACGTTGCGGCTCATGCATGGAGAGATCGAATCCGCCCTCAAGAACGATTCCCTTCTAACACCACAGTTCAAATCCGGCACGGATTTTAACTCGTTTATCCCAATAGTCAGTCGACTTCAACTGAACAGTTTTTCTGTTTTTGAGAAGCTCGCAGCGTTTACGACACCGGATAACCGAGAGTACATCACAATAGAAAGTGTGTCGGCGCTTTCGAGGGGCTTCGATGACTACAACAATCTCGTTACTGCGACTCGGCAGTACATAGATAGCATCGTCTCTGACTCTTATCAGCTATATATGCTCAATCCAAAGTCGTTCAATTATCACGTTCTCATCTCGCTTAACAGCTTTAGCAAGTACGCGACTAAATCCTTGGCACACGCATTATTCAACCCAGAAGTGGAAAGCGCGCTGAACGAGTTTGGTACCATAAAATTCAAAGACTGGACGAAGTCTCATATCACCGAATGCAATCACACCACCTTCGCGCAGAAGGTTGACTTTCTCTTTTCAGTGCTTGGCGTGCCATCAGACCCGGACTTACCCGATGACTTGAAGAACATATTCAAGTTCTCCTCCGAGTTCACGCACATCGGCTATATATCTACCTTCTTCACCTCATCGTCAGGCGCAGAAGTAATTTTTGGTGACGACGAAGGCCCATATCTACCGAGCACGGAAAATTTCAGTGAGTTGAAGTACGAGGTACTCGAAACTGCGTGCAAGGCGTTGGTTTCCACATACATTCCGAGTCTCGTCAAATGCTTGGAAAAGCTTATGCTGAAGCCCCAAGCAGAGAAATTGTCTACCTCATTGCAACTAGCCGCCAAGATGCTCTCCGAGGCGATTGTAAGCCGTAACTCGAAATACTTTTTCTTTGTCAAAACCGGGTTGATTGGTTCAGCAACTTCAATTCCGCTTACGTGCATGTGTGGGGACACAAAGACTTGGGGGCCACCGCATGACACATCGGAGCTTTTTTGCGGTTCATGTGGCAGCTCCTTCCAGTTACTCGAAGTGGATGGCGAAGGTGGTTACATAATCACGAGCAACGGTCCCGCGAAGATTATCGGGGCCAATGTCCCTGATTTCCGCGATCTGCCAATGGCTGAAAAGATCAAACTACTACGGCAGTGCGAAGAGGCCACGAGTGCGCATGGCGCCCAACCCGGTAGTCAATCGGACGCTGCGCAATAAGGCCGCGCAGCGCCAGTTACTTCTACGTTGTGTGCAAGCGCTCTCACCTTAATGAGTCTCGAAATGAACGTGGCTGATCGCACTGGGGATTCGACTGTGGCAAAAAGGAGCGGGTTGATGCCGGTTACTAAAGCTGTGGAGATTGAAAATATGCTTCTAAACATAAGCAAAATCCTGGTTTTTTCAATCGCGGCTTTTTGGACCTCTATCGCGTTGGCTCAACCTCGAGAAGGTGAAGTGACTCACTGGGAAGATGGGTCGTCGATGGGCTGCACATATATATTCGAACAGGAACCTCTCTATGAATGGGATCAAACCCAGCAACCCCCCAGTCGATATTCAGACAGCCGCTGCGATTGCTCGGTACCAGGGAGAGCGTAACAATCTGCAGAATGTCTCAGCGCAGGCCTTTAGACTTATTGGTGTAAGACCTCACGGTCACGACCATCCGATGTTGGTTATGTTTGTTAAATATATCGGGTTCCCTCCAGAGGCCCGAACTATAAGAGGCGACGACCATCACTGGCTGGCGATTACACCTACAGGGGCGATTGTAGAACCGGTGTGCGACTAGTCTGTATGGTCCTTCTGGGCAAGATCGAGACCATAGCCATTACATCAAGTACACTCCCTTCGGTCGCCGGACACCTGCTACGCAGGCGCCGCTTACGAAGGGCGTCATGTTTCTTGAATTTCCTAGCTCATTACTATCCGGGTAGTGCCGTGAAAAAACTGATTCTAATATGCGCATTATTATTGGCCTTACCTACTTCTGCACAGGACATAACGCAAGTTGTAGGCAGGGTGACTTCTGCGCGGGGCCGCGCGGAAATAGTTCGACCAGACGGCCAAAGAAATCAAGCTCTACGCCGCTCAGAAGTTTCAGAGGCCGACGCCTTGGAAACGGACCAGAATGGCGTCATCCATGTCCGTTTCTCGGATGGCGCGATACTATTACTCGACTGCAATTCTTCGTTGAAAATTCAGCGATACCAAACGGATGGCGCTGAATTGCATCTGCTCAGAGGGCGCATGAGGACCATCACAGGGATGACTGATCCAGAGAAATATCGATTGAATATCAGTACGGGCGACACCCACGTTCTGATTACTGCGTCGGAGACTGAATTTGAGGTGGTTGAGGAGTCTCAAGGCTGGATAGCTTCCGGTGTATATTCGGGGAGCATAGAGGTACAAAACAGCCTGGGGTCCGTGGCATTGGGAGTTGGGGAAAGCTTTTCGTTCTCAAGGTTCGAGAAAAGCCAACCTCCCATCGGAGTGGCGATTATGCCAAACAGCATTAAGGAGCCAACATGCGAAATCTTCTAGTTCCATAAGGATCGAGCGTGGAAATTCGCAGAATTCAAATATCCGATGTTCCTGATTCTCTAGCACTCTGGGACCGAGTGTATTCGGAGGGAGCCTTTCTCGCTAAAGGGCCTCCGCCAGAAGCGAAAGTTCTGCGTGTTATCGAGACGGTGGTGAAAGAAAAAATACCAAATTTCGTTGCCACTGATGGCAGCAAGATCATTGGGGCTGTAGAGGTATTTCCGGGAACGATGTGTGGAGAAACTTTCGATGGCGCAGAGAAGCGAGGACATTTAGGAATTCAGATTGATTCACTTCATAGAGGCAAAGGGATTGGCCATGAACTGATGTTGATTGCCATTGAGGACTCAAAACGCTATGGGTTCGAATCTATTGAGCTTTACGTCTACCAGTCCAACC
>JAUSMY010000017.1 GCA_030646035.1 Thermodesulfovibrionia bacterium
TGAGTCGAAGCGGGTTTGTTGTACTTTGTTCATCGGGATGATTCCTCAGTAGTCGTGCTCGGCATTGAGCACGTGAGGAATTATCTTTGATGCAAAACACAGGAAGGGTGTTCTGCCGCGTAGCGGCTTCGTTCAACAAGAAGTTATGCTGGAATACTTCAAACGTGGTCTGAAAACTAAAGATCGGTTATTCGCAATCCCCGCAGGCAGGGCCTAACAAATTGCACCACGGCAAAAACTTGGCTCTTGTGGTTTTGTGTTACTAGCTGCACTCAAATATTAACACAAACCCACGCCAACGCAGTTTCGCGTGTACAAGGTCTTAGGCAATCTAATGGCATCGTTTCCTTCAATTCTCTTGAATCGGCTTTGGCACTCGACTACGCACGAGCGCTATGAGTTGATCCTTAAAGCGGGAGTCATTCTTCCTGAGCCAGGAATTCCTGATAGCGCTCGTTGGTGTACTACACAGGGAGCAAAGCATTATCCTTATGTGCGCACATTGGGCGGCGTTAGCCTTTTCGATTTTACCGATTTCGATCCTGAGCTATATGGGAAAAATTACACGGCCAGTTGGTTTACCTTTGTACCATTAGACAACAATGGCGGAAACAAGGTTTGGATCGAAATAAATCGAGACTTGGTCCGAAATTCATTGATTGAAGGTAGAGCATTAGTTGATCGCTGGAAGCGAGAAAATGCATATGGCCACAATATTATGCCTATCATTGAAGTGGCTCATATTGGGCCAATCAATGTAACCTCGTTCGCTCAGGTGCTGTGCTACGTTAATGGTACTTGGCGCGACATATAAGGTACAGAGTCTGGCGCATGCCTAACAGAGACAAAATAGACTAACGAGACTTCCCTCGGCTCAGTTGACACCCTGACCTAACTGTCCAGTCGATCCAGATGAATTTGACGATTGGCTTGCCAGCCTCAAGGACTTGAGAGCGCGCGCAAGATATCGAACGGGCGAAGTCATTGGTCAAGAAGTACGAGGAGTTTCTAGATGACTGGTCTTAAACGATTTGACGCAGCCGACTATCTGGATAGCGAGGAAATGATAGCGGAGTACCTGTCTGCAGCACTGGAGTACGAAAATCCAGATGTCTTCCTCGCCGCAGTGTCTGATGTCGCAAAGGCGAGAGGAATGACCTCTATTGCCAACAGCACCGGATTGGAGAGAGAGCCTCTACAAAGCGCTGGCCCCTGGTGCAAAGCCACGATACGCGACTATTGTCAAAGTGCTGCATAGTCTGGGGGGCAGGCTGACTGTTCTTCCGTGATAGTCATACCCCTTTGCCTGGATAGAAACACGAAGCTATATCCCCGACAGCACAAAATCCACAGCCGCAACAATCTCGGAGCGAAGCGCTGACAGATCATAAGATTGAGCACCGAGTTGGCTGCGATCAATCCCCGCAATGTCTTGAGTGATCGCAAAGAATGTCTCGCCATCAAGCGCGAAGGACGGGTTCAGTCTCGACAGGCTCATGGGGGCTGCGATCTTGGCGGGGGAGAGGGGTATGACCAGCGTTGTTTTCAGGTCGCTCAGCAAGTC
>JAUSMY010000018.1 GCA_030646035.1 Thermodesulfovibrionia bacterium
GATAAATCGGGATTATGACGTCGAACTATCTCTTTCGGCTGCTGCACCTGATGTTTCTCGGGTTCGCGCTAAGCGCCGTATACTGCGGTGTCACCGCATTTGCCGTTTGGCAGCAGGACGCCAGTCAGCTGCCAAAGTATCTGTCCGCCTATATCGTTTCCTTTAATTGCTTGATCTCAGGAGGGATTGTTCTCGGGGCTGGCATATTTGTGCTGGCGACTCAAAAGGAAATCCCCAGCCTGATCGAAGAGGCTTTCTCCGCCGATTCAATAGCCGCCTCCGACTATCCGAAAAAACGAAAGGGTTATGCGAGCAAATTCGGAGCGGCTGCATTCAGTGCCAACTATATTATTGTTGCGTTCTTCATATTCTATTTTTGCAAATTTCCCGTTGAAGGTATTGGCGAGTATTTTCTAATTGCAATGGCCTGTGTTCAGTATGCGTTCGGAGTATATGTTGGGCGGAAAATTTATTTTATCGCTCATATGCTACACGCTGTTGCCGACATAACGCCTGCAAAAAACGTGTTGCGGGAAACCAACCTCTCCATCGTCGTCACTTATGTAAATATCGTCACAACGATCACGATCATAGGCCTCTATATCAATGTAGTCGGCTTTTATCGGGGGCCGTTTCTATACACGCCGCCCATTGGCTCAGCGCTAAAAATTGCCTTGCTGCTCCCGGTCTTAATTGCCGTTCCCGTACTTATTGTCTTTAATTTTTACCCCCGCATCGTTTTGCGCAAACTATATGCAAAGTCCATAACCGAGGAAGTTGCATCACTAACGAAAAAATTAGGCCGAAAGAAGATGTCCGAAATTGAAAGAATGTCATTTTTGATCGAATATGATCGCCTGGCCAAGGAAGAAGCGAAAGGTAAGCTGCAATTATCTCTTAGTGATCTCCCGATGGGCATAACGATTGTTATAATGCTGGTTGGGTTACTTTCGAAACTTTAGAAGTCAGAGCAGGTAATATATTCCGAGAATGGGTTGCACGGTCGCCATGCGAAAGACGAGCATCGGGTTCTCAGTTCGATGCCATAGCAGGATGCAGCCCAGGTCGAGCACCATGAACCCGCCGGCGATCAGCCTACCAACCCAATCCGATGATCCGAAGAACAGCGAGATCGCTGCCGCCGTCAGCACCCCCAAAGCCAGTTGCCCGGCACGCCGTGAACCAATCCGCTTGGCAAGGGTTAGGCCATCGCCTGGCATATCTTTGATGTCACTCAACATTTCCATGCAGAGCGCATAAAGAATAGCGGCGATTAAAACGTTGGTGTGAGATAGTAGAGAAAATGCCGTGCGAGATAGGATCACAATAGGCATGGCCGCAGCGGTAGCCACGTAGAAATTCTTCGCGGACGGAAAATAACTTACCACGTAGTCGTAATTGATCATGATGATCAGCGAAAGAAGATAAACAAAAGCATCTTGAGGCGCGATCAATGATTTGATCATTGTTAAAGCTACCGCGATCAACACAAAGAATAGGAAGACCGCAGCAGATGGCGATATTGTTCCACTTGGGAGTGGGCGCTCGGGGTGGTTTTGGCGATCCTTTTCCAGATCGTTGACGGCGTTGATCACAAACCCGCACATGCAGATGGGAACTATCGTCAGGGCGTAGCGCAGCCCTAAGGACCAATCGCCGGTCGCGCATAAAGTTGGGATAAAAATGACTACTGCGACCAGCCCCGAAATTTCGGGGCGGACCAGCTGAAAAGCGGCAAAGAAGACGCTTCGCCCCATAATCCCGATTTATC
>JAUSMY010000019.1 GCA_030646035.1 Thermodesulfovibrionia bacterium
AGATTGCGCGTCATGTCACAGCAGCGGCTATCCCGGGGCATACGCAGGAACAAGCGAGGACAACTGCTACAGGTGCCACTCAAGCGACCATGCGAGAGAGCATCCGAGCAATCCTACTGACTGTCTGCTCTGCCATAATAACAACTCATGGAGCGGTGCGACCAGCCATCAGAGCTTCCAATTGCAAGGCGCTCATGTATCTTTAGATTGCGCGTCATGCCACAGCAGCGGCTATCCGGGGGCATACGCAGGAACAAGCGAAGACAACTGCTACAGGTGCCACTCAAGCGATCATGCAAGAGAGCATCCGAGCAATCCTACTGACTGTCTGCGTTGTCATAATAATAATTCATGGGAAGGAGCTGACGATGATTAAAAAAGGAGAGGTGAAAATGAAAGATTTTAAAACGGTCTTAAAGATGCTGATGTTGATGACGATGCTTTTACTCCTGCCTTTATCTGCATACGCAGAGGATATAAAAGGCCGGCTCTCATTAAGTGATTACTATTCTTTTGACAGCGAGAGCAGCGACCTTCATGTTCTCTCATCCAAGATAAGAATATTTAAGGAGGAAGACAAAGAGCCGGGTTGGTATTTTAATTTTAACGGGAGAATAAGGGGGAAGATATTTGACGGAGACCTGCATGAAGACTCTCCTGAATTTAAATTAATGGAGCTCTGGGCAGGATATAAATTCCCGAATGGAAAGATAAAAGCTGTTTTGGGCAGGCAGTATATAGAGGAGATGTATAACTCATATATTGACGGCCTCAATGTGAAATATCTCATCACCAAGGATATAGGCATAGGCATATTCGGCGGCCTTGCGCCTGACAGATACGACAGCTCTTTTAACTCCAAATTCACGAGCATCGGGGTCTACGGCGAAATAGACAAGGAGAAGTACAATCTTAAGATGGGCTATGAAAATATGAGATATAAAGGCGAGACCGACAGGGAGTACGCATCCATGCAGCTTGATTCCAACCCGATCGAAAAACTGCAACTGAATGCGGTCGCGGTCGCGAGCAGAAATGAATTGACTGATACAATAGACCTTGAGAACCTTAACATTAATGCTTTGTACGCATATTCCAAAGACCTGCGGTTCACGCTCTTTCACAGCTATTACAGGGCTGTAAAATTATATGCGTCTGCAAAGGATTATTTTAAGATAGATTATTATGATGACTATTTCTATGACTTTAACTCTCTCGCAAGGACAGGCCTCAAGGTTGATTACAATATCATAAAAGGCCTTAAGATATTCGGCTCTGTGGCATATCAGAAAAGGGGTGAAGACAACGCAAAGGCAATGAGATACACGGCAGGAATGAAAAAAAGCGATCTTAATGGTTTTGATATATCAGGCCATTATACCCATGTGGACAATTTTGATTCGATTGAGGATGAATTCAGGGCAGAGGTCTCGCGCAGGATACTTGAAGATGTGGATGCCTCAGTTTATATAAGCAAAGAACTTGAGGAGCTTGGAAGCGGTGGCGGCGGCTTCACAAATGCTACCTTGACTTACGGCTCCTCTCTTGCCTGGAGGATAAACAAGAGCTATGACCTGTTTGTCTCTGCCGAGCGTTATCAGGAAGATGATTACTACAACACCTCAATATTCACAAAGGTCGGCTATAAATTCTGAGAATTATGAATATACTTACAGCATATGGAGACTGCCGATGAGCCACAGTGATGAAAATAAGATTATAGATGATATCCCGGTTTCAGAAAAGATATTGCGCTTCAGAAAATCAGAGAGGTCGCTGCACTGGGCGCTGGCTGTGCCGTTTCTCGTATGCATGACAACAGCGCTTGTGATGGTTATCGTATACAACCCTGACCCTCAGCGTCCGTACCGCGCGTTATTCTCCTGGACGCACAGGATATCCGGCATGTTCCTCATATTCCTTCCATTTGCAGCGGTGATGAAAAGCAGGGGGGATCACAGGATATATTTTTACAACATAAAACAGGCATGGGTCTGGACAATTGAAGATATGAGATGGCTCTCCCTCATGGGGCTTGCTGCTGTAAGCAAAAAGTTCGTGCTCCCTGAGCAGGGCAAGTTCAATGCCGCAGAAAAGATCAACTTCATGAACCTCATGGCGACATACCCGCTTTATATACTGACCGGCCTGCTGGTATGGCTGACCGATGTCGCCTTTGTCTCATGGGTTCTGCATTTTCTTATGGCGATGATAGTTGTCCCGCTGATAGCAGGACATATATATATGGCATTGATCAATCCCGCAAGCCGCATCGGACTTGAAGGGATGGTAACAGGCTTTGTTGACAGGCACTGGGCAAAGCATCATTACGGCAAATGGTATCGGGAGCATTACGGGGATGATCGTCCGCCCGATAGTGAGAGGTGATGGATAATTTATAACAGTTAAAAGAACATCATTTCTGCTTCAAGACCCCGGGCCAGTTGCTGTCGGCTTTGTTGATATTGGCGACCATATCCTTTTCCCATAGTGCCTGTGTCTCTTTATTAAGGTTAAGGTAGAGGCGGTTTTTAACTATAATCCATGCCTCAGGATCCATATCAGCAGTGGAGCCCTGGCTTACCGCATAGGCGCAATATCCCCCGTACTTTGGCGCATACCTATCGGGAAAGTCCATGAAGAGCCTCATATGCTCCTCATTCGCAAAGAGCCACTTTGCCCCGTTCCATTCAAACACAAAAGCATTCTTCCCAACGAGAGGCTTATTCACGGAGTGGTATGCGACAGCATCGTATCCTTTTATTGCGATACCCTTTGAATCGGCATTGACAGGTGGAAGAGAAGATGTGCAACTAAGATGGATTGAAAGGATAGCAAGAGCGATAATGAGATAAAATGGTCTGCGAAATCTCTTATTAATCATGGCTGTCTCCTGAATATATTTATTTTTTAAGCAAAGCCCCATACATATCCGGCCTTCTTTCGTTAAAGATATCATTATAAATATTTAATGATTTATCTCTCGCAGCCGAAGGGTCAATATCTGCGATTATGATCTCCTCTTTGCTGTATGATGCCTTTACCAATACTTCACCTCTTGGCGAGGCTATCAGGCTCTGGCCTATGAACTTCAGCGGTTTGCCTGCTGTTCTGTCTTCAGTCCCGATACGGTTTGCAGTGACAGTGAAGACCCTGTTCTCAAGCGCCCTGACATGCATTGAATCAGGGCAGTAAGGAAGCACAAGGTTTGAAGGATGCGCCACTATCTCCGCACCCTCAATGGCAAGGCATCGCAATGATTCGGGGAAGAACCAGTCATAGCAGATCATGACACCGATCTTTCCTATCTTTGTATCCCATACCCTGAAGCCTGTATCTCCGGGCGTGAAGTATAATGTCTCCTCAAAATAGAGATGTGTCTTGCGGTATGTGCCTATCAATCCTTCAGGCCCTGTGAGCACGGCTGAGTTATAAAATTTATCTCCGTCCCTTTCAGGAAGCCCGGCAACGATATAGATGCCTTTTTCTCTGGACATGTCACAGAGAAACTCGGTCGTCTGTCCACCTTCGATAGTTTCAGAAAGCTCAGCCACCTCATCCTGTGACCTGAACTGATAGCCTGTTGCAAAAAGCTCAGGCAGGACAAGGAGCTGAAGGTCAATATCTTTTAATGCAGCCGCAACCTTCTTAAGGTTCTCCTCTTTTTTCCCAAATGCCGTATCAAATTGAAAGATGCCTGTTTTCATGTTAATAAAGTATCATCAATCGCAGGGAATTGTCTATCTGTTTTTTGATTTTGTTAAGATAGATGACTATGGCAAAGGTAATAATCAGGAATGCGTCGTACGACTATAAAACATTAAAGCCCGCATTCTTTGAACTCTTTGACGCAGTTGCAGGCGGCTTGGTTCAGAAGGGAAGCCGCGTGCTGATAAAGCCGAACTTCCTTGCGCCTGCTCCTCCTGACAAAGCAATAGTTACCCACCCTTTGATCATTAAAGCTGCTGCCGAGTATGTGCTTTATCATGGCGCTCACCCTGTTATATCCGACAGCCCTGCTACAGGCTCTTTTGAGAAAATACTGATAGAGAGCGGGGTCAAAAGCGCTCTTGAAGGCCTTGATGTAGAGTTCAGCGAGTTTAAAAAAAGCGTCTCTATCGAAGCAGGCAAACCATTCGGCAAGATCGAAATCGCTGAAGAGGCTCTGAATGCTGATCTGTTTATAAACCTTCCGAAATTAAAGACCCACTCGCAGATGCTCCTTACGCTCGGGGTGAAAAATCTCTTCGGCTGTATTGTCGGAATGAAGAAGCCCGAATGGCATTTGAGGGCAGGCACAGACACTGAGATATTTGCAAGGCTGCTCGTCAGGATCTATCAGGCGGTAAAACCATCTGTAACAATTATTGACGGAATACTGGCGATGGAGGGACAGGGCCCGGGCAGGAGCGGCGAACCGAGGGAGATCGGCATAATTGCTGGCAGCCTGGATACAGCAGCTCTTGATATCGCATTGTGCAGGATGTTAGGTATAGCGCCTGAGAAGGTCTTAACAAACAAGATAGCGCTTGAGTACGGGATAGTGGATGAAGATATTGAGATCGACGGGGCGATGCCTGAGATCAGAGACTTTAAGTTTCCTCAGACAGGCTCCGGAATGTTCGGCCCGAAACGGTTTCACAGCTTTATGAGAAGCCACTTAACGCAGCGGCCTGTATGCAATGACAAAATGTGCAAACTCTGCGGAGAGTGCTGGAAGTACTGCCCTGCAAAAGCGATAAATCACTCTAAAAAGAAGATTGATTTTAACTATGACAAGTGCATCAGGTGTTACTGCTGTGTAGAAGTCTGTCCCCACGGCGCTCTGAGGACAGAAGAGACTATGCCGGGGAAGATGATAAGAAAATGCCTGAAGATGTAAGATCCTGACATCCGCCAGCCGATTCCTATAAAACTTTTTATTGATTTTCTGATTTTATTATATAATTATCGATGGCAAGAGATATCTGCATCTTCCTCTTTTCACTCGGCATCATACTCTTTAACTGGCCGGTCATCAGCGTCTTTGACACGGAATTGTCGAAATATCTCTTTATCGTCTGGGCCCTCTTCATCGCAGCCATATATTTTGTTTCCGTGTATTCTGGGCGCAGGGACAAGGAGGGCTGATTGTTCTCCATAATTTTTCTCTTCACTATTATTTTCGGTTATCTCGGCCTGCTCTTTATAATCGCCAATTACGCTGAGCAGAAAGAGAAGACAGGAAGCAATATCGTCTCCAACCCTTATGTCTATTCGCTCTCTTTGGCGGTTTACTGCACCTCGTGGACATTTTACGGAAGCGTAGGCAAGGCGGCAAATTCCGGGCTGAGCTTTCTCACCATATACATAGGGCCCACGCTCATGGCCGCCTTATGGTGGGTGGTTCTCAGAAAGATAGTCTATATATCAAAAAAGAACAGGATAACCACGATATCAGACTTTATAGCCTCCCGTTACGGCAACTCGCTCTTCTTATCAGCCCTTGTCACATTTGTCGCTGTCATAGGCATAACTCCATATCTCGGCCTCCAGCTCAAGGCTATAATGACAACATTTTCCATCCTCGCAGGAAAACCTGAGGGAAGCCATTTCGCAGGATGGTTCATAACGCTTGTACTCGGACTATTCGCGGTATTTTTCGGCGCCCGCAAAATAGATGTCTCAGAGAGGCACGGCGGTATAGTCTTTGCCATAGCGTTTGAGTCAGCCATTAAACTTGTCGCATTCGTAACGGTCGGCCTGTTCGTTACTTACAGCCTTTTTAACGGCTTCGGAGATATCTTTAGCCGTATAAGGGATTCGCAGTTTTCAAATCTTATGAAGCTCGGCGGGGATTCCAATATAAGCTTTTCAGAATGGGCCTCGCTGACCTTCCTTTCGATGATGGCGATAATGTTTCTCCCGAGGCAGTTCCATGTATCGGTTGTTGAAAACTCCTCTGAAGAGCACATAAAAAAAGCGATGTGGCTCTTCCCGCTCTACCTCTTTATGATGAATATATTTGTCCTGCCTATAGCGTACGGCGGGCTGCTCCTTGGCGGGGCAAAGCAGTCTGCTGACTATTTTGTCCTCAGCATCCCTCTCAGTCAGGGGGTGCCGATGCTCGCGCTCCTTGCATTCATCGGCGGGTTCTCTGCGGCTTCGGCCATGATAATCGTTGAATCTCTTGCGCTCAGCACCATGGTCATGAACAGCTTCATCATGCCGGCGGTCTGGAGCATGAACGCGATGAAGGGCTTTTACACGATGATACTTAACACCAGAAGAATTGTGATCGTGGGACTCGTATTTCTCGGGTATTTCTTCGCAGTGTACATAGGAAATTTCTACAGCCTTGTAGACATAGGGCTTAAATCCTTTGAGGCGGTCACTATATTCGCCCCGGCCTTTCTCTTCGGCCTATACTGGAAGGGCGGCAACAAAAAGGGCGCCATCGCAGGCATACTAGCCGGTTTCATCATATGGGTCTATACACTCATCATCCCTGCGCTTATGAAAGCCGGCATAATTGTTGAGGGCGGAGTATTCGGCGGAGTATTCAGCTCTACGCTCCTTAACCCGTTTGCCTTATTCGGACTGCACGGCCTCGACAAGTGGAGCCACTCTCTCTTCTGGGGGCTCTTTCTAAACCTATTTTTCTATGTCACTGTATCTTTATTCACAAAAGAATCAGAAGCCGAAACAAGGCAGTCCCTGATATTTGTGGACGCATACTCGCCGGTTGAGCTTGATCTCTCAAGAAAGTTAATGAGCGTTGAGGAGATAGAGAGCACACTCTCCGGATATATCGGACGTTCAGAGGCCGCTGGCGCTGTCAGAAATTTTCTCAATAGAAATGGTTTAAACAGAGATACCATCTCAGAAGAATGGCTCTTCCGCCTGAGAGGTGAGGCAGAGGCGGTACTTTCCGGCGTCTTCAGCCCATCTATCAGCAGCCTTGTCTTCCGTGACAGGACATACCTCACCCCTGATGAAAAGGCGCAGATATCAGATTCAGTAAAGAGGATATCAAGCAGCCTGCGCCTCTCAAGGCAGGAACTGGCTGAAAAGAACCGGCAGCTCGCCCTTCTCAAGGAGTTCAGCGAGAACATAATCGAGAGCATTCCCCTCGGGGTAGCCACACTCGACGAATCTCTTAAGGTAAAGTACTGGAACCATGCGATGAGCGGAATAACCGGCATCGTCTCTGATGATGCCCTCAACATGAAGGCTGAGCACCTGCTCAAATGCCTTCATCCAGCCTTATTCACCCCTGAAATCACCGAAGGAGAGGTCATCTGCCACAGGGACTTTAATAATGAGGCGAGGATGCTTCTGAAGGTCTATCTGAGCAAGCTTACAGGCACCCAGAAAGGATATGTTCTGGTAATAGAAGATATTACTGAAAAGAAGAAGATAGAGGAGGATCTCTTCAGGACGACAAAGCATGCGAGCATAGGGAGACTAGCCGCCGGAGTTGCACATGAGATAGGGAATCCGCTGGCTTCAATCTCTTCCCTTGTGCAGGAACTCCTTACTGAAGACCTCTCCCCCTTTGTGTCAGACTCACTCAAGACGGTCAATACCCACATAAACAGGATCGCAAGGATCGTCAGGGAGCTCGGCGACTTTGCCAGGCTGTCGCCAAGGCAGAAGATACCCACTGATATAAGCGCAATCCTTGAGAGCACCCTGAACCTCATCAAGTACGACAAGAACTTTAATAAGATAGAGATCCGTAAAGATATAAGGGAGACACCTGCGGTCAAGGCAGACCCGGATCAGATGCAGCAGGTATTCCTCAACTTCATGCTTAATGCGAGAGACGCAATGCCTGAAGGCGGGATACTTGAGATATCCGTAAGGCACAGAAACGGGTATGTTGAAACCGTCTTTTCAGATACCGGCACCGGGATAAGCCACGAAAATATGGACAAGTTATTTGATCCTTTCTTCACAACAAAAGGGCCGCTTAAAGGAACCGGGCTCGGGCTCAGCATCTGCTACAGCATTATAAAAGATCATGGCGGCACAATTGAAATAGATGGAGCCCGCGGTCATGGAGCCGGTTTTATCATAAGGCTCCCGCTGAAAAACGAAGCTAATGAAAAAGGCAGCGCCTGATGCCGTGCGCTTTGCGGTATTTATTGATGCAATATATACTTATAAACCGGTAATGATATGTCGAAAAGCATCCTGATAATAGAAGACGAAGAAACACTGAGAGATTCCCTCGGCCGGATATTCACGAAAGACGGTTTTGCCGTTGACACCGCTGATTCCGCAAAAAAGGGGCTTGAATTCCTCGAAACAAGTTTATATGACGTAATAATATCGGACATAATCCTCCCCGGGATGGATGGGATCGAACTGCTCAAGCAGGTGAGAAAGGTTTCCCCCGATCAGATCTTCATTATGATGACAGCCTACGCCTCCCTCGAAACCGCTGTTACTGCGCTCAGGTCAGGAGCCTACGACTATATTATGAAGCCTGTCATGCATGAGGAGATAAAGCAGGTGGTGAAGAACGCCCTCATTCAGAAGAGCCTCCTCAGCGAAAACATACTGCTGAAACGCGAGATCGGAAAGACATATGACTTCACCAACATAATAGGCGAGACTACGGCGCTCAAAGGCATCATGGAAGAGGTAAAAAAAGTTGCCGATACAAAAAGCAGCATCCTTCTCCTCGGTGAAACAGGCACGGGCAAAGAGCTCTTTGCCCGTGCCGTACACAACAATAGTTCGCGAAGAGATAAGCCTTTTGTCCCGATAAACTGTTCAGCGATACCCGAGAGCCTTCTTGAAAACGAACTCTTCGGGCATCTGAAAGGCGCCTTCACCGGGGCGGTCATGTCAAAAAAGGGGCTCTTTGAGGAGGCTGACGGGGGAACGATATTTCTTGATGAGATAGGCGACATCAGCACATCTTTTCAGGTAAAGCTCCTCAGAGTTGTTGATGACCAGCTGATTAGGCCGCTCGGAGGCACGAAGTCGGCAAAGGTCGATGTCAGGCTTATTACTGCTACCAATACAGACCTTGAAAAAGCCGTGACAGACGGCGCTTTTCGCGAGGACCTTTATTACAGGATAAATACAATCACCCTTAAGATGCCCCCGTTAAGAGAGAGAAAAGAGGACATCCCCCTGCTTGTTAAGGATTTTGTGGAAAAGTACTCCCGCCAGTTCGGGAAAAAGATCAGCGAGATATCGCCTGACGCGCTTGCCGCCATTAAAAATTACAGCTGGCCGGGCAATGTGAGAGAGCTGCAGAATGTCATTGAAAGGGCGATACTCCTTGCCGCAGACAGCACGATAAGGATCGAGAACCTCCCTGAGATGATGCGTGACATGAGATCTTTTCAGCACGCGTCAATAGAGACGGGCTTGAGCATTGAAGATTATACCAAACGGTTTATCATGAGGTTCCAGGCCCTGTACAATGAACAGCAGATCGCTGACATGCTCGGCATAACAAGAAAGTCGCTCTGGGAAAAAAGAAAGCGATGGGGGATTATTAAGGATTAACATTCATGATACTGCCGACTAACTTCGTTACTTTTCGTAACCTGATCAATAAATTCTGCTACTAATAGTTACAAAGGCTTTCAAAATATCTTCCCTGCCAGACTGTCTAACCCATTGAATTATTAACAGGTTTTTGTAATTCAATCCACTGGCATTCTATTTGCATTTTATATGTTGTTCTTTTACTTAAAAATATAATAAAGGAGGTTATCAATAAAGAAAACAGGACGTTTCCAAGCTATAAAAATATTATGTGCACAAGCGCTGAATGAAGACAACAATAAACAAAAGGGGGACTAAACAATGGCTATAGCCACAGAAGAATTATCAGAGAAAGCGCCGATATCCAAAGAGGAAAGATTGGTTATCGTAGCTTCATCGGTTGGAACAGTGTTCGAGTGGTATGATTTTTACCTGTACGCAACGCTGGCACCGTTCTTCGCAACGCTCTTTTTTCCGAAGGGGAATGAGACAGCTGCACTGATGTCGGCATTCGCAACCTATGCGGCAGGCTTCCTTGTGCGGCCCTTCGGCGCGCTCGTATTCGGCCGTATCGGCGACCTTATCGGCCGCAAGTACACATTTTTGATAACGATTGTCGTTATGGGTCTTGCGACCTTTAGCGTCGGTCTTTTGCCGACCTATGCGGCGATTGGCTGGACAGCTCCGATCATCCTCGTGTTGCTGCGCCTGCTGCAGGGCCTTGCCCTCGGAGGAGAGTACGGCGGAGCGGCAACTTACGTTGCCGAGCATTCTGCGCACCATCGCCGGGGCTACAACACCAGCTGGATCCAGACAACAGCCACGGTCGGCTTCTTCCTGGCGCTGCTGGTCATCGGCCTTTCCCGCGTTTATATGCCCAAGGAAGTGTTCGCGGATTGGGGCTGGAGAATTCCGTTCTGGCTCTCGATCATTCTTCTCGGAGTATCAATCTGGATCAGGCTCAAGCTGCATGAGTCACCTGTATTCAAGAAAATGAAGGAAGAGGGCAAGGGCTCCAAGGCTCCGCTTACCGACAGCTTCCTGCGCTACCCGAACAACAAGTATGTTCTGCTTGCGCTCATTGGAGCAACCGCAGGCCAGGGCGTTGTCTGGTATACAGGCCAGTTCTACGCGCTCTTCTTTATGCAGATTACACTCAAGCTTGACTTCCTCACAACCTACACATTGATCGGAGCGTCTCTGCTGCTCGGCACTCCGTTCTTCATCTTCTTCGGCTGGCTCTCTGATAAGATCGGCCGCCTCAAGATCATACTCGCCGGCTGCCTGATCGCCGCCGTGACCTACTTCCCGTTGTTTGCAGCGCTCACCCACAACGTCAACCCGGATCTCGAGGCATTCCACGCTAAGACGAATATTACGGTCACTGCCGACCCTGCAGACTGCCAGTTCCACCTCTTCGTCGGGCCCTGGAGTAAGTTCACAGAGTGCGACAAGACAAAGGACTCCCTGACTAAGCTCGGGCTGAACTTCACGGCCATTGACGCACCGGCGGGCACGAAGGTCATCACGCAGATCAACGATGTCAAGATCGAAGGCTTCAACGATGCCGCGGTCAAGGATGCTCTGAAAGCTCAAGGTTATCCTGCTGAAGCTGACAAGAGCAAAATAAATTATCCGATGGTACTGCTGATCCTGTTTATCTTCGTAATCTACGTTACTATGGTGTACGGCCCTATCGCCGCCTTCCTGGTTGAGCTCTTCCCGACCCGGATACGCTATACATCCATGTCTTTGCCATATCATATTGGCAACGGCTGGTTCGGAGGCATGCTGCCGCTCACAGCAACTGCGATGGTAGCTGCAACAGGCAATATCTACTATGGCCTGTGGTACCCGATCATAGTTGCGCTCATAACAGTAGTCATTGGCGCGTTATTTTTAAAGGAAACAAAGGACAGGGATATTACAACCCACGAACATTGATTGTGAGTAAACAATTTAGTATTCTTTAATTACGGTGTCCGGCAGGGCGGCAAATGCCATCCTGCCGGATGCTTTTTTACTAATTTGATATGCGAATAGCATTCTTTGCAGATATTCACTCCAATCGTGAAGCTTTAGAAGCATGCCTCCATCACTCGATCTTGCAAGGTGTTGAGAGAAATGTTTTTTTAGGGGACTTGATTGGCTATGGCGCTGATCCGGAATGGGTACTCGACACTATCATGCATCATCATGAAAACGGCGCTATAGTTGTACTGGGGAATCACGATGAAGCAGTATATAAAAAACCGGACAGGGATATGCATGACGATGCACGATACGCAGTTGAATGGACGCAACCCCGCCTTAATAACTCTCAAATAAAATTCCTGTCAGAACTTCCTCTGCGGATAGAGGAGCTTGACCGCTTGTATGTGCATGCAAATGCCTGGGCCCCGGGTCAATGGGACTATATAACTGATACGTTTGATGCAGGACGCAGTCTTGCTGCTACCCTCTGCCGTTTAACATTCTGCGGGCATGTGCATGAACCATGCCTTTATCACCAGATACGCAAGAAAAGTGTTAATGCCTTTGTTCCTCAGCCCGGCATAGGGATTCCTCTCAGCACACAGCGGAGCTGGCTTATCATCCCAGGGTCTGTCGGCCAGCCGCGCGACGGAAATCCTGCGGCATGTTATTCGATATACGATTCAAGCCGGGGCATGCTGACATATTTTCGTGTACCATACGACACTGCAGCCGCGGCAAAGAAGATACGCGAAGCAGGCCTGCCCGAGTGGTTGGGCGCACGTCTGGAATTAGGGGTTTAAATAAAATTGGCAGAGGAACCTATTAAGACAGGCACATTGCTGGGCGGATTCACCATCCAAGAGAAAATTCACGCGGGCGGTATGGCGACTATCTGGAAAGTGACGCGGGAAGATATGGCCTTGCCGATGGTAATGAAAGTCCCGTGGCTTAAGGATGGAGACGATCCATCATTTGTTGTAAGCTTCGAGGTCGAGCAGATGATCATGCCGAAACTCACCGGGAAGCATGTGCCGCGCTTTATAGCTGCGGGTGACTTTACAAACCGACCGTTCCTTGTAATGGAACATATTCCCGGAAGCTCGCTTGACACACGTATGGATAAGGCGCCGTTTCACGCGGATGAAGTCGCAGGGATTGGCGCTAAAGTGGCTGCAGCCCTGCATGACCTTCACCGCCAGCATGTCATTCATCTCGATGTTACGCCGGACAATATCCTATTATGTGAAAGCGGCGAGGCGGTTCTGATCGACTTCGGATTATCACGGCATGAGAACCTTCCAGACCTTATGGCAGAGGAGTTCCGCCTGCCGATAGGCACAGCCCCTTATATCTCGCCTGAGCAGGTGCTGAATATACGCAGCGATCCCCGCAGCGACATCTTCTCACTCGGCGTGATACTGTATCAATTAATTACAGGCGAGCAGCCGTTCGGCGATCCGAAAAGCGGGGCGGGACTCAGGAGGCGGTTATATGTGGATCCTGTCCCTCCTCGGGCTTTAAATAAAGAATGCCCGCGCTGGCTGCAGGAAATAATTTTAAAATGTCTTGAAGTAGATCCGGCAGCGCGGTATGGCAGCGCGGCCCAGCTTGCATTTGCCCTTCAGCATCCTGAACAGGTCGAGCTTACGTCACGGGCTGAACGCGGTAGGCGGGACAGCCATTGGACGATATTTAAGCGCTGGTTTAATTACAAAAAATACGGGCTCTCTTTTACCCGGTCTGTCACACGGCATCTTGATGCTGTGCCGATCATCATGGCCGCAGTGGATACTTCTGCCAGAGCAGAGGCGCTTTCAGTTACTCTTCGTCAGGCGGTACAGCGTATTTTTTATGCCGGGAGAAACGCCCGGCTCACTTGCGTTACCGTGCGCAAAACACCGCTTGTGGGCATAGACCTCGGCGTTGATGAAGCCGGAAGAAATCTCCACGTGAAGTCTCTGATAGAGCTAAAACACTGGGCGCGCGGACTGGAAATACCTGCTGACAGGATATCGTTTCACGTCCTTGAGTTCCCCGACCCGGCAGCGGCTCTCGTCAATTACGCAGCGTCGAACCATGTAGACCATATTATTATCGGCGCGCGCGGCAGCTCGGCCATGCGGCGTTTTCTCGGCAGCGTATCTTCACGGGTTGTTGCAGAAGCGCCCTGCAGCGTGACCGTTGTCCGCCATCATAAGAATGAAGATGCTTTTCAAGGCGATGAACTCGAAAATCAAGAGGAGAAAAATTGATGCAATGTTCTTTTTAATGACTTATAATACGGCTTATAACTTGTTAACTGATATACTTTTTATTAAAAAACATAATTAATTCTACAGGAGGTTCATAATGGCAGACGACAAAAAAATTGAAGTCCTCATGACGGAAGAAAGGACCTTCCCGCCATCAAAGGAATTCAGCAGCAAGGCTCACATAAAGAGCATGGAAGAGTATGAAAAGATATATAAACGCTCTGTAGAAGACCCCGAAGGATTCTGGGCTGAGATGGCAGAGCAGAATCTGACCTGGTATAAAAAATGGGACCAGGTGCTTGAATACAACTTTGAAAAACCCGATATTAAATGGTTTCAGGGCGGGAAGCTGAATGCCTCATATAACTGTCTTGACCGCCATCTGACATCAGCAAGGAAGAATAAAGCCGCGATAATCTGGGAGGCCGATGACGGCTCCTATAAAACATATACTTATCAGCAGCTTCATCTCGAGGTAAACAGGTTTGCCAATGTCCTGAAGAAAAAAGGCGTGAAGAAAGGCGACAGGGTAACGATCTATCTGCCTATGATACCCGAGCTGACTATCGCGATGCTGGCATGCGCCCGTATCGGCGCGATACACAGCATAGTCTTCGGCGGCTTCAGCGCTCAGGCGCTGCGCGACAGGATACAGGACTGCCAGTCAAAGCTTCTTATCACCGCTGATAGAGGAGTGAGAGGCGGAAAATTCGTGGCACTCAAGTCAAATGCAGATTTGGCGCTGCAGGAATGCCCTACGATTGAAAAGGTGATCGTGGTAAGACGGGCTGACAGCATAGAGATGGAAGCAAACCGTGATTCATGGTGGCATGAAGACATGAAAGATGCTGGCATCACAAACTACTGCGAGCCTGAGCAGATGGATGCGGAAGACCCGCTCTTCATCCTCTACACATCAGGCTCAACAGGCAAGCCAAAAGGCGTGCTTCACACAACAGGCGGATATATGCTTTACACCAACCTCACATTCCGCTGGATATTTGACTACCACGAAGAAGATACACATTTCTGCACGGCAGACATCGGCTGGGTCACAGGCCACAGTTATATAGTGTACGGCCCTCTTTCAAACGGAGCGACAAGCCTCATGTTTGAAGGCATCCCGACATATCCTGATGCAGGGAGGTTCTGGGATATCTGTGACAAGCACAAGGTAAATATTTTCTACACCGCACCGACAGCTATCAGGGCATTGATGAAAGAGGGTGAAAGCCATGTGAACAAGCATGACCTTTCATCGCTCAGAGTTCTCGGTTCGGTCGGAGAGCCGATAAATCCTGAGGCTTGGATGTGGTATCACAACAATATCGGCAAAGGGAAACTCCCCATCGTTGATACATGGTGGCAGACAGAGACCGGGGGAATTTTAATAACGCCGCTTCCTGGCGCAATGACTCTTAAGCCCGGCTCTGCGAACAGGCCGTTTCCGGGCATTGTTCCAAAGATAATAAAACAGGATGGTTCACCAGCAGGCGTTAACGAAGGCGGCTATCTCGTGATCGATAAGCCGTGGCCGGGCATGATACGTGGCACATACGGAGACCCGGAACAAAAGCGTGTAAAAGAAGTGTACTTTGCGCAGTTTCCGGGCAAGTACCTTTCAGGAGACGGGGCGCGCATTGACGCAGACGGAGATTACTGGCTGATGGGCAGGATCGATGATGTTATAAATATCTCCGGGCACAGGCTTGGAACAGCTGAAGTCGAATCCGCGCTGGTGAGCCATGAAGCAGTTGCAGAGGCAGCGGTTGTCGGTTTCCCCCATGAGATAAAAGGCGACGGCATTTATGTTTATGTCACACTGAAGGACGGGTATAATCCTTCAGCTGAACTGAAGAAGATACTGATCGGACATGTGAGAACGGTCATTGGGCCGATAGCAACCCCGGACAAATTGCAGTTTGCGCCTGGCCTGCCGAAGACCAGAAGCGGGAAGATAATGAGAAGGATACTCAGGAAGATTGCCAAGGGGGATGTTGAAGACCTCGGCGATACATCAACCCTTGCAGATCCATCGGTAGTAGATAATCTTGTAAAAGAAAGGTTGTAAAAGATTATGCCGGATAAGTTCATCCTTAACAATAAGAACTCTGTCCTCGTCATCGTTGACATACAAGAGAAGCTTGCCGTTGTCATGAAGCAGAGGGAAAAGGTGGTCAACAATTGCCTTCATCTGATCGAGGCAGCAAAACTTTTAAATATCCCCATCATTGTTACAGAGCAATATCCAAAAGGGCTTGGGCATACGGTTAATGAAATAAAAGAAGCTTTGCCTTTATATGAACCTCTTGAGAAGGTCACGTTTGACTGCTGCAAGGGTGACGGTTTTCTCAAGAAGCTAACCTCTCTAAAGAGAAAACAGATCATCCTCACCGGCATGGAGACGCACGTCTGTGTATTGCAGACATGCCTGAGCTTATTGAAAGAGAAATACGCTGTTCACCTTGTAAGCGATGCTGTATGCTCAAGAAAGAAGGATGATTACGTTACAGGAAAAGAGTTGATGCGTGACGCCGGAGCTGTGATAACCGGCACAGAGACGGTATTATTTCAGCTCCTTGAGAAAGCCGGAACCCCTGAGTTCAAGGCGATTGTCAACAGGATAAAATAACCCAACTCCTTATAGATAGAGCGAACTTGAAACTGATCTGGAATAACCACAGCTTTGATCTTTCTGAAAGAACCTGCATTATGGGCATCCTTAATGTCACGCCTGACTCTTTTTCTGACGGCGGCCTTTTTCTCAGTCAAGAGCTTGCGGTTGAACACGCTGTCAGAATGCAGTCTGAAGGCGCTGACATTATAGATATCGGCGGGGAGTCAACAAGGCCTGGCGCTATGAAAATATCTGCTAAAGAAGAGATAAAACGTGTAGTGCCGATCATAGAAGTTATAGCCAAGAAGGTTAAGGTTCCTATCTCTATAGATACATACAAGTCAGAAGTCGCAAAAGCGGCCATCAATGCAGGCGCTTCAATTGTGAATGACATCAGCGGGCTGAGGTTTGATAAAAAGATGCCGGGGCTTGTTGCAAGATACAAACTTCCGGTTGTCATCATGCACATAAAAGGCACGCCGCAAAACATGCAAAATAATCCATCTTATAAGGCGTTAATCCCGGAGATTATTGACTATTTTGCAAAATCAATCGAAATTGCGCTGGAAGCCGGGGTTTCTAATGACAAGATCATCATTGACCCTGGAATTGGTTTTGGCAAGACCGCTGATCATAATCTGGAGATCATCAGACGTTTAAAAGAGTTTGAAGGTTTTGAAAAACCTATACTGCTTGGCCCATCAAGGAAAGCGTTCATAGGTAAAATACTCGGCGGCCTTCCGGCAAACGAGAGAGTTGAAGGAACAGCCTCTGCTGTCGCAATAGGCATATTCAACGGAGCAAACATCATAAGGGTGCATGATGTTAAAGAGATGAGCAGGGTTGCCGGAATTGCAGACGCTATTAAAGGCAGATCAATTCCAGGCAATGTCTAACTAATAGCGTATATTACTTTGCTGCCGGTGTTTCAGTTGCAGGGGCAACATCAGGCGTAGCTGTTACAGGCCCCGCTGTATCTGTAAGCGGAGCTTTTGTCTCTTGCTGAGCCGGGACATCAGAAACTATGGATGTTCTCTTGATCGAGTAGAATGCAAGAGTTAGGGAAGTAATCATGAACAGGATAGCCACAGAGGTTGTTAATTTTGCAAGAAATGTAGTTGCGCCCCTGCCCCCGAAAAGTGTCTGGCTTGAGCCACCGCCAAATGTCGAGCCCATCTCAGCACCTTTGCTGCTCTGTATCAGGACGATAAATATAAGGAAAAAACAGACTAACAGATGTAAGACCACCAGAAATGTATACATATTATTTTCTTGCTCCTTTTATTATATTAGCAAAACTCTCGGGGTTAAGGCTTGCTCCGCCGACAAGAGCACCGTCTATTTCAGGTTCGGCCATTAGTTCTCCAATATTCTCAGGCTTTACGCTTCCACCATACTGTATTCTAACATTATCAGCCTTTTCCTTGTTCTGATTAAGCCATTCTCTGATGTAAGTATGTGTTTCATTTGCAATCTGCGGAGTTGCCGTCTTGCCCGTGCCTATAGCCCATATCGGCTCATATGCTATCGTAATCCCATCAAGTGATAAATCTTTCAAAGAACCTGTTAGCTGCTTTCCGAGGAGATCATATGTCCTGCCTGCCTCGCGGTCCTGAAGAGACTCCCCAATGCAAAGTATAACCTCAAGCCCCTTGCTCCTGGCCATCTTTATCTTCTTATTTACAGTCTCGTCAGTTTCGCCAAAAAACTGCCTTCTCTCAGAATGTCCGATAATGACAGTTGAGCAGCCGGCAAAGAGCAGCATATCAGCTGATATCTCGCCTGTGTATGCACCACTTTCTTCATAGAACATATTCTGTGCGCCAAGTTTTATATTTGTAGGGAGCAAAAGATGCGATGCCAGACCAAGCGATGTAAAGGGTGGCGCTATAAGGATATCAACATCAGATATGCCGTTAACAAGCGGGATAAAAGAGTTTATAAACTCCTCGGTCTCCGCAATGTTCTTCATCATCTTCCAGTTAGCTGCTATATAGGGCTTACGCATAGGTAGATAATTTATATGTAAAAAGCCATAAAAGTCAAGTTTATCAAGAGCATAAAAACTCTCTGTTCCTCAACGCAGTTGAAGTATTAAAAAAATTTACGATAATATCAACAATTGTTTAGCCTAGAGCTGTAAGGCATAATTGATTATGTTTACAAAAGCATTATTTAATTAAAGCTACTGAAAGCAATGAGGATTAAATAGTGTAACATATTGAATTTAAATGATAATATGGTAATGCATTAATAAAAATGGGGTGTTTGCCACTGATGGTAATAAAAAAGCTGGACTTGAGAAAAGAAATAATATGAATTTACAACACCTTATTATATTAAAATACTTCTACAAAGTGTGTTAGCAACACAACTGCTTTATTAATATCTTAAACTAAAAATCGCATCACTCTTCCTGCAACTCTGGTGTTTTAATTCAAAAGGATAAGAATCTGGGATAATAGTTAGTGGGGTCTTGCCGACCTCATAATTATATTATGTTTCCTAAACAGAACACCAATGCGTTCCACATGGAACATAATGCGACCATAGACAATATAAATAAATTTGTTATAGTTGTGAATATTATCTTGATAACAATCATGGGCTAAAACCATACAATCAACATATCCACATTTCCCCAAAATTACTTTTTGTTTGTTCCATGTGGAACATAATGAAATTTGTTTTTATAAATTGACAGGTTAGAGGAATATATGTTATAAGTACATGTATTAAAACCGTTGAATTGTGTTAAATATAATTGTGTCTACTAAAAATAATTATTAATTGTTGATAACCTCTTGAAAGATCTATCAAATGCTTATTTTAGGAATAGATACATCATGTGATGACACATCGGCTTCTGTTGTAGAAGACGGCTCTATAATAGTTTCCAATGTTGTATCAAATCAAAACGATATCCACCAGAAATATGGAGGGATAGTGCCTGAGCTTGCTTCAAGAAGGCACATTGAGATGATATGGCCGGTTGTTGATGAGGCAATGAATAATGCCAGTGTTAACTTCCATGACATCTCTGCTATTGCAGTCTGTAATGGCCCGGGGCTTATAGGATCACTTCTTGTAGGTGTATGCTTTGCTAAGTCACTCTCATATGTTAATGACCTGCCATTAATTGCCGTGAATCATCTGGAGGGCCACATATCTTCCGTGTTTTTAGATAATCCAAAGCCTGATTTTCCATTTATTGCCCTTGTAGTGTCGGGAGGCCATACAAGCATTTACAGGGTTGATGGTTTTGGAAAATACAGGGAAGTAAGCCGGACAAGGGATGATGCGGCTGGTGAGGCATTTGATAAGGTGGCAAAACTGCTTGGATTAGGCTATCCCGGAGGGCCATTAATTGAGAAACTGGCATCTAAGGGTGATTCGGGATCGATTTCATTTCCGAGGCATATTCTTCCTGACAGTCTGGACTTCAGCTATAGCGGCCTGAAGACAGCTGTACTTAACCATATTAAAGAAAATCCAGAATCAAAAAAAGAGGATATTGCTGCAGGGTTTCAGTCGGCTGCCATAGAGATGCTTATCAATAAGACATTAAAAGCCGCAAAAAATGAAGGTATAAAGAGCGTAGCGCTTTCCGGCGGAGTGTCGGCTAACAGTTTTCTCAGAAATAAAATTAAAGAGAGGGGGGGGAGTGAGGGTATTGATGTTTATCTCTCTTCGATGGAATTAAGTACTGATAACGCTGCCATGATTGCAGCAGCTGGATTTCACCATTACAAAAATGGAAAATTAGCTGATTTCTCTTTAAATCCAAAGGCTTATCTGCCACTTTAGCCAGCTCACGACTGGCTGTTCAATCCTATCAGGTGTTGCAGTGTCTCAGGAAGTGTGCCCATAGCTCTTTAAAACTATTGAATGTTTCTTTGCAGAAGAGGCATGTCAATGGACCATGCTTAAGCTTATGAATTAAAGATTTCAATCCGGACGGTTTTTCGTTAAGTTGTGACTCGTGCATGATAGCTATTATAACTTTTATTCATATCTTGTTACTTGATGCATCAATATTTTTATTACCACCAATGATATTTGCCCATATAAAGAGCGTTATGCCGATAGTCAGGGCAGAATCAGCCACATTAAATGCCGGCCAGTGCCAAGTTCCGACATAAAAGTCAATGAAATCAACTACTTCACCTATTGTAGCCCTGTCAATGAAGTTGCCTATAGCACCACCAAGAATCAATGAAATTGCAACGAGTTCAAGGCCCTTGGGAATTTTGATTAAGTAAACAATAATAAAGATAATAGCAATTATAGTGATTATTAAAAAGAAGGCATTACCCAGAGATGCAAAAAGGCCAAATGCAGCACCAGTGTTTTTCACCAAAACAATTCGGAGAAAGGGAAGGATATCAATTGCATTACTTGGATTGATAGTTGCAACTATCATCTTTTTTGTAATGAAATCAAGTATGGCAACAATAGCAGCTATTGTAATAATAAATGGTGTTTTCTTCATTATTTCAATGCGTTACGGCATTTATCACATATCGCAGGATGTTCAGAATTTTTACCTACAGAGATGCTCCAGTTCCAGCATCTTTCGCATTTATCTCCGTCAGCTTTTCCAATAATAACTGCCAGTCCATCGATTGTTGCACTCTTATGGGCTTCATCCGGAGCTTCTTTGCCAACAAAGACTTCCACAGAAGAGACGATAAAGAGTTCATGTAGGTATTTATTATGTTTTTCAAGGAGTTGACTGGTTTTTTCATTTACATAAAGAATGACCTTGGCCTCCAAGGCATTGCCGATGAACTTTTCCTGGCGTTTTATCTCAAGGGCCTTGTTAACTTCATCTCTGATATTAAGTATGACTTCCCACCTCTTTTCGAGATCCATGTCAATATAATCTTTATTAACCTCCGGGAAATCGCTCAGAAATACACTCTTTTCTTTTTCCCCGGGGATACAATTCCAGATCTCTTCTGCTGTGAATGAAAGTATAGGCGCAAGTAATTTTGTCAATGAAATCAAGATGTTATATAAAACAAATTGCGAAGCTCTCCTCTCTTTGGAGTCTGCATGAAATGTGTAAAGCCTGTCTTTCAACACATCAAAGTAGAAATTGCTCATGTCAATCACGCAGAAGCTGTATATAGAATGATAGATCTCGTGGAACGAATAAGTCTCGTAAGAATTACTGACTTTTTCGATCAGGTTCTGAAGCATGCTCATTGCGAGCCTGTCCATCTCAGGAAGTTCCTCTTTGGTAAAGACAATTGATGTGTCAAAATCATAAAGATTCCCGAGGAGGAACCTATTCGTGTTCCTGATCTTTCTGTATGCCTCTACAAGTCTGTCAACAATCTCATTAGATATCCTGATGTCATCTCTGTATTCAGCAGAAGAGCTCCATAGCCTGAGTATTTCTGCCCCATGTTTGTTTGTCAGGTCTTGAGGTGATATGACATTCCCGAGAGACTTTGACATCTTCTTCCCTTTCCCGTCAACAACAAAGCCATGGGTCAGCACAGCCTTATACGGCGCCCTGCCTCTCGTGCCGACTGAAGCGAGGAGAGAGGCCTGGAACCATCCCCTGTGCTGGTCGCTGCCTTCAAGATAAAGATCTGCCGGACTCGAAAGCCTCGGATCCCACTCCATCACAGCGGCATGGCTAACCCCTGAATCAAACCAGACATCAAGGATATCCTTCTCCTTCTCAAAATCGTCAGACTCGCATTTTTCACACTTGTAACCCTTTGGAATTAAATCCTTTTCAGGCTTTTCAAACCACACATCAGCGCCTGCTTTTTCCACTTCATTGACGATATTATCTATTACAGATTTATCTGTTATAAACGCCTTGCATTTTTTACACTGGAATATTGTGATCGGCACGCCCCAGGACCGCTGCCTTGATATGCACCAGTCCGGCCTGTTCTCAACCATCCCATGTATCCTGTCCATGCCCCATTTCGGAATCCACTCGGTCTTTTTAATCTCATCAATGGCAGCTTTTCTGAGATCGTTCTTCTCCATAGATATGAACCACTGCTCTGTTGCCCTGAATATAACTGGTTTCTTGCATCTCCAGCAGTGCGGATAAGAATGTGTTATGTCTTCAGGCTCACCGAGAAGTGCACCTTCTTCTCTAAGTCTGCTGATTATCCCTTCATTTGCCTTAAATACAAACTGGCCCTGAAAATCTTTCTCTTCTTCTGTAAAGATTCCCTTCTGATTGACAGGGGCGTAAACATCAAGTCCGTACTTAAGTCCAACTTCATAATCCTCTTCGCCATGCCCCGGAGCAGTGTGTACTACACCTGTTCCCTGTTCCAATGTTACATGCTCACCAAGAATCGTCTTAACTTCGCGATCTATCCATGGGTGACTGCATACTATGTCTTCGAGCTCAGAACCTGTCCATGCGCCGTCAGAAACTGTATATTCACCCTCTGCATAACCTATCTTTTCCATGCAGGCTTTAACCAGATCCTGTGCAATAATAAGTTCTCCGGCAGGCGTATTAACATTGCGGTATATGAATTCCGGGTGTAATGAAAGAGCCATGTTTGCAGGAATCGTCCATGGTGTTGTTGTCCATATAACAAAGAAAGTCCCTTTGGCAGCGTCAAGTGTGAGCTTCCCCTGCGGGTCTTTGACTTTGAATTTTACGTAGATGGAAGGCGATGTTTTATCCGCATATTCTACCTCAGCTTCAGCAAGTGCGGTGACGCAGTTCGGGCACCAGTGAACAGGCTTTTTCCCTTTATAAACATTACCTTTCTCAATGAACCTGCCAAGCTCCCTGACAATGGATGCCTCATAGTGATACGACATTGTGATGTATGGATTATCCCAGTCGCCAAAGATGCCAAGCCTCTTGAACTCTTCTCTCTGTATGTCAACAAAACCTTGCGCATATTCCCTGCAGAGCTGCCTCTTCTCAAGTATAGGGGTGGTCTCTTTTTTTGAACCGAGTTTTTTATCGACCTGATGCTCTATCGGCAGTCCGTGGCAGTCCCATCCCGGAATGAACGGTGCGTAATGGCCTTTCATGGTCTTATATTTAATGATGATGTCTTTAAGTACCTTATTCAGGGTGTGGCCAAGATGTATATGCCCGTTAGCATACGGCGGGCCGTCATGCAGGATATATCTTTTTTCATTGTCCCTGTTTTTTTTCTGGATACTGCCGTATATATCATTCTCCTTCCAAAAATCGAGAAGCTCCTGCTCCTTTTTTGTCAGGTTGGCCTTCATGGGAAAGTCTGTTTTAGGAAGGTTTAACGTATCTTTATAATCAGATGCCATAATTTTTTCTGTATCTCCTGTGCCTATGAAATAATAAGATAAAAAGTTTACATCTTTGAGTATCGTGTGTCAAGAAAACCGGCTCACTGTATCAGCTATTTTTGCAATGTAGTAATTGCATGTTAAGACTGCAGCTGTTTCTGTATAAATAGCACCGCATGATATAAATATGTTAAATTATATGCTGGAGATTATTTATATATGATGAATAAGAAAATATTGATATGGGTTATGTTCGGCCTTATGATGATTCTGATGTTTAATATACTGGATACATCCAAGACCGAAGAAGCGATGCCCTTTTCTGAATTTCTGCTTCAACTTGAGCAGGATAAGGTGGAGAAGGTGGTTATCGCTAAGCCCGAAAACCTTATCACCGGCACATTAAAAGGCGGTGCGACCTTTAAGACATATGCTGCTGATTACCCTGACCTTGTAAAAGAACTTCGCGATAAGAAGGTCAGCATAACGGCTAAACCAGAATCAACTCCTTGGTATATTAATGTCCTCTTTAATTTCGGCCCTATCATTCTGCTCGTTGTTCTCTGGGTCTTTTTTATGAAACAGATGCAGACCGGCGGCAACAAGGCTTTGTCATTTGGCAAGAGCAGGGCAAAGCTTGTCTCTGAAAAGGGCATGAAGATCACCTTCAAAGATGTAGCAGGAGTTGAAGAGGCTAAAGAAGAGGTTCAGGAGATAATTGATTTCCTAAAAGATCCTCAGAAATTCCAGAAGCTCGGCGGCAAGATCCCAAAGGGCATCATGCTTGTCGGCGCTCCCGGCACAGGAAAGACGCTCCTTGCAAAGGCGATTGCCGGCGAAGCAGGCGTGCCGTTCTTCTCTATCAGCGGTTCTGATTTTGTCGAGATGTTCGTCGGAGTCGGAGCCTCAAGGGTAAGAGACCTCTTTGATCAGGCTAAAAAGAATGCTCCATGCATCATATTTATTGATGAGATAGATGCCGTAGGCCGTCATAGAGGCGCAGGCCTTGGAGGCGGACATGATGAACGCGAGCAGACGCTTAACCAGCTCCTTGTGGAGCTTGACGGCTTTAACCCTAACGAAGGCATTATCGTTATTGCAGCCACGAACAGGCCTGATGTGCTTGACCCTGCACTATTAAGGCCGGGAAGGTTTGACAGGCAGGTCATTGTTCCGCATCCTGATGTAAAAGGAAGGCATGCGATAATCACTGTCCATTCAAAAAACATCCCTATTGACGAGAATGTAGATCTTGAGGTGATTGCAAGAGGCACACCGGGGTTCTCCGGAGCTGACCTTGCCAATCTCATGAACGAGGCTGCACTGCTTGCCGCAAGACAGAACAAGTCCAAGGTAGAGATGATAGATTTCGAGAATGCGAAAGATAAGATCATGATGGGCAAAGAGAGAAAGAGCATGATCATATCCGACAAAGAGAAGCTGAATACAGCCCATCATGAAGCAGGCCATGCGCTTATCGCAAAACTTACTCCTGAAGCAGACCCGATCCATAAGGTTAGCATAATACCAAGGGGAATGGCGCTGGGCATCACCCAGCAGCTCCCGATTGACGACAGATATACCTACTCAAGAGAGCATATTTTAAATATCCTCGCCGTACTTATGGGCGGCAGAGCAGCTGAGGAAATTGCTCTGGGACATTTGACCACAGGCGCAGGCAATGACCTTGAGAGGGCTACAGAGCTTGCAAGAAAGATGGTATGCGAGTGGGGCATGAGCGAAAATCTCGGGCCGCTGACATTCGGAAAGAAGGAAGAACAGATATTCCTCGGCAGAGAGATAGCCCAGCATAAAGACTACTCAGAAAAGACTGCTGAAGATATTGATGCAGAGGTAAAGAGCATAATCTTAGAAAGATACAGACATTCAAAAGCACTTCTCACAGAGAACAAGACGACCCTCATCCGCCTGGCAAATGCCCTGCTGGAGAGAGAGACCCTTGACGCATCTGATGTTGATGATATAGTAGCCGGCAGAGAGATGAAACCGCAAGAGATAGTAATCAAACCGAAGAAACCGGAAGACCTGGATACTAACAAGAGTCAAGATAATACTCCAAATATCATACCTCAAGGCGATATAAGCGCCGCCCCTGAAGCTACGGCATAATCCCTTCTTTGTCTCTTGAACTAAGTTCTATTGACAATTTATCTGTGTGCCTATAAGATTTTTTATCCCACTTTTGCCAATAAACTTCTAATAAAGGAGAAAAAATGAAACGGAGAAACATCACCCTCACTTATGAAGAGATGCCGAAGCAGTGGTACAACATCCTGGCAGATATCAAACTGAACCCGCCGATAGGCCCGGACGGAAAGCCTGTAGGGCCTGATTCTCTTGCCCCGGTATTTCCCATGAACCTGATAGAGCAGGAGGTAAGCACACAAAGGTGGATAGATATTCCTACAGAGGTTTTAGACATCTATTCAATGTGGCGCGCGACCCCTTTAATAAGGGCTTACAACCTTGAGAAGGCGCTGGGTACGCCTGCGAAGATCTATTTAAAGAATGAGAGCGTGAGCCCTGCAGGCAGCCATAAGCCCAATACTGCGGTAGCTCAGGCATATTACAATAAAGCGTTCGGCATAAAGAAACTCGTTACAGAGACCGGTGCGGGCCAGTGGGGAAGCGCGCTCGCATTCGCTACAAGCCAGTTCGGGCTGGAGTGCAAGGTCTTTATGGTGAGGATAAGCTTTGACCAGAAACCGCACCGCAAGACCTTGATGCAGGCATGGGGTGCTGAATGCATACCAAGCCCAAGCAATCTTACAAACGCAGGACGCCAGGTGCTTGAGAAATACCCTGATACCCCTGGAAGCCTTGGCATTGCGATAAGTGAAGCGGTTGAGGCTGCTGTAAGCGACCCGACCGGCGAGACACGCTACGCTCTCGGAAGTGTTTTGAATCATGTCATCCTGCACCAGACTATAATAGGTTTAGAGGCAAAGAAGCAGTTGGAGAAGGTCGGAGATTATCCTGACATAGTTATCGGGTGCGCCGGAGGAGGCAGCAACTTTGCAGGGCTTGCATTCCCGTTTGTACAGGACAAGATAAATGGAAAAAATGTAGAAATATACCCTGTTGAACCAGCAGCCTGTCCTACCCTGACCAAGGGGCCGTTTGTTTATGACCACGGCGATGTTGCCGGCTACACACCGCTTCTTGCCATGCACAGCCTTGGCCACGCCTTTATTCCGCCTCCAATCCATGCAGGAGGCCTGAGATATCACGGCATGGCTCCTACTGTATGCCAGCTTGTTGATGAGGGCTTGATCGAGGCTAAATCGGTTAAACAATCTGAAGCATTTCAAGCAGGCATTCTATGGGCAAGGACCGAAGGCATCGTCCCTGCTCCTGAGACGAACCATGCGTTAGCCCAGGTTGTGGCTGAAGCGAAGAAGGCGAAAGAAGAAGGTAAAGAGAAGGTCATACTTGCGAACTTCAGCGGCCACGGCATGCTCGACCTCAATGCTTATGAGAGATACTTTTCAAATAATCTGACTGACTTTGAACTTTCTGATCAGGAGATGAAAGAAGCTGAAAAGATATTTAAGGACTATCCGAAACCCCAACATCTAAAGAGCAGGTAAATATATTTTTAATTAAGGAAACAAAAGAGGCGGGCATTGGCTGCCCGCCTCTTTGCGTGTGAACAATTTAATATTTAGCTCAGGTGATTGCTGACCAGTTTGGTCATCTCGAACATAGAGACCTGTGCTTTGCCCTTGAATACCTTCTTGAGAGCGGCATCAGCATTGATGTTCCTCTTGTTCTTGCTGTCCTGAAGCTTGTTCTTCTTGATGTATTCCCAGAGCTTCTTTGTGACTTCTGTCCTGGGGATAGGCTTGCTGCCTACTACTGCGGCGAGATCATCGCTGATATTCATTGGCTTCATGAATGCAGCATTTGGTTTCCTCTTGGCAGTTTTTTTCTTAACAACTTTCTTCTTGGCAGTTTTCTTTTTGGCGACCTTCTTTGCAGCGGTTTTCTTCTTGGCAACCTTCTTCTTAGCAGTCTTCTTTTTTGCCATGCGAACCCTCCTTAAATTTTGCGGCATTTACTAATGCCGTTGAACTCTGAATATAGTTACAAAAATCATACAAAAGTTTTAAACTCTTGTCAATGAAAAATACGCAATTATCGCAATATGAAAAAAGTAAATTTCTCTAAGAAAAGAACTGCTGATTTTAAAATGGTCTCGAATGTGACTCTGGAAAATACGCGGGATCATTCTACTATGAACTTTACCTTCCCAAGAACAGTCTTATTGCTGTCCCTGATCACAACCATCCAGTCCCCTTTGAGACCTGCCAGTTTCTTGCTGGAGTATGTCCGCCATCTTGCCCCTTTCCTCACAGGGAGCGAAATATTTAAGACCTCTTTTTCACCGTAATACCAGGCAAAGGTGATAACTGTATCTCTGGTAATATCTCTCGCCTCAAGAAAACAGTAGACCTTTTCCAGGTCGTATGAGAAGACCTTTGTAGCTCCGACAGGCTCTCTGCCAAGCATGCTCTCCGAGATGAAGAGGCGGGAGACCTCCAGATTGTGAGTGTGCTCTGAGTAAGCGATAGGGGCCGTAATTAAAAGCAAAACAGCTGTAACTGCTATTATCCAATTTATGTTATTGTGTTTCTTCACCCTCTTCTTTTCCTTTGCTGTTTCACAGGGTTAAATAATAAAAATATACTATGTAATGGTAAATGATACTGCATAGTATATGACATATGCAATTGCATGGTATATTTGATTTTATAACCCCATTATTTTTATACTTGGAAAAATGATCTCCATAGTTATTCCAACATATAACGCTTCAAGGTTCATCCCAAATCTTCTGGGCTCCATATTCAAACAAGCTGTCGATGATATGGAAGTGATAATAATAGACGACTGCTCTACTGACAATACTGTTGAGCTTGTGAAGCAGTATCCGGTCAGGCTGATAGAGATGGAGAGGAACGGCGGCCCTGCCAAAGCAAGGAATAAAGGCGTAAGGGATGCTAAGGGAGATATCATATTCTTCCTTGATTCTGACGTAGTGGTTCTGGACGGCACTGTCATGGCGGTTCAAGAGTATTTCCAAAAGAACCCTTCTGCAAAGTGCGTGATAGGCATATGCGATACGAAGTCATTGAATGATGGTTTTGTGCCGCATTACATGGCAATGTTCGAGTATATACATCTCATAGGAACGAAAGGTGGAGAGGTAAGCGTTTTTGCTCCGAGGT
This sequence comes from Thermodesulfovibrionia bacterium, assembly GCA_030646035.1. NCBI lineage: Bacteria > Pseudomonadati > Nitrospirota > Thermodesulfovibrionia > Thermodesulfovibrionia bacterium. The sequence continues at coordinate 28,863 of JAUSMY010000019.1, forward strand.
GTGGGGCTATGAAGAAAGACTTCTTCCTTGAGATAGGCGGCTATAATGAGTCATACAAAGGGGCTGATGTCGAAGATTTTGAGCTTGCACGAAGGGTGAACAGGACTGACCCGATAATGCTTAACGAGAAGATGCTTGTAAGGCACCAGTTCGCGAACTTCAAACAGGCGATGCGGAACTACTTTAAGCGGACCGTCATGTGGGTTCACCTCTTCTTTAAAGAGAAGAAGCTGGATAACGCCGGCCCTACCGCGCCAAGCAATGGCATTGCTGCTATATGCGCATTTATCAGCTTCATGCTTTTATTGCTTATGCCTGCTGCGCCTGTTTTGAAGAATGCCGTTATCTTCCTTTTAATTATCTTCTTTTTTGCTAATCTAAAATGGTGGAACTTCATGCGCAAAGAGGCCGGGCTCTTTTTCGCGGCCAGGGCGCTCTGCCTGAACTACATTCTTGGAATTGATATCATGATAGCCGCTGCCTATGGGGTAGTGAGTTATCCATTCTCAAAAAAAGGACTGGCAGCAGCCAAGTAAAACTATGGAAAAGAATTTGGTCGTACTCTCATACGCAAACGCAAGCCCGTTCCCTTATCACGCATGGACCCCGCTTGCGATCCTCTCTCTCGGCGCATATCTTGAAGAGCACGGCATTGATGTCGAGTATTTTGACGAGAGGATACATAAGATGGAGCGGTTCAAGGAATTGGTGAGCAGGAAGCCGCTTATGATAGGACTTTCCACCATGACCTGCTTCCAGATAAAGAATACCATCAGGCTTGCGAAGCTTGCCAGAAAGATCAGCCCTGACACCCTGCTTGTCTGGGGCGGAACGCACCCGTCGATGATGGCTGAGCAGACGCTTGAGTCTGATATGGTTGACTTTGTTGTAAAGGGTGAGGGTGAACAGACGCTTCTTGAGCTTGTAACAGCGCTTCAGAAAGGCAAGACAGACTTTAGCGGCATAGACGGTCTCGGGTGGAAGGCGGGTAAGAAGATAACGTTAAACAAAGACCGCGACTTCCTTGACATAGAGGGCCTGCCGTTTCCTTATGAAGGCAAAGGCAAGGAGATACTGCTTGAGTATTTAAGAAGGTCTGGAGACACACTTGAGAATATAGGCTATGAATCCTCAAGAGGATGCCCGCATAAGTGCGGCTTCTGCTATAACGTCTATTTCCATAAAAATGTATGCCGGGTAAAGAGCGTGGAGAAGATCAGGCTGGAGCTTCTCAAGCTGAAAGAGCTCGGCGTCCGCAAGATGACCTTTTATGACGATACCTTCCTTGCCGGAAGGAAAGACGTAATGGCCAATATCGTCGATCTGCTCGGAGAACTCGATTTCAAGTGGATAGCCAATGTGAGGATAAATACCTTCACGCCCGAACTTCTGGAGAAGTTTAAGAAAGGCGGCTGTGTCTACCTCTTCTTCGGCGTTGAATCGCCTGATGATGATGTGCTTAAGTTCATCAGAAAGGGGCAGAACAGGCGCATGATAGATGAAGGCATCAAGGTCATCTCACAAGGCGATATCCCGACTCTCTACTCACTTATGATAGGCCTGCCGGGCGAGACAGAGGAGCAGATGAACAGAACCCTCGACTTTGCAGATGAGATACGCAGGAGGCATCCGGGAGCAGAGGTGCCTATACAACCGTATGTGCCACTTCCAGGGACTTTGATGTATGAAGAGGCGCTGCAGTTAGGATTTAAAGCCCCGACGCATCTTGAGGGATGGAAGAACTTTACAAATGATGAGGTCAGAAACCCATGGATAAAAAATCCAAGGTTGCTGCATGCCATTTATATAAACTCTTTCCTCGCATTCCGATATGACAGGTTCCTTAGAAATTTCTGGAGCAGGTTGGTCTTTGGCCCATTACACAAGCTCTCACTCTGGAGATGGAAGCATCGCAATTACAAATTCTTTGTTGAGATCTATATGTATCTGACTTACAAACGCCTCGGCAGGTTCTTTATTATTCTTGAGAAGATGATCAAAGGTTAGGATCGCCTTTGATGAATTAACGTTATGCCTAAAATCGCCCTTCTTCCTGACAGCCTCATTAACAAGATAGCCGCGGGCGAAGTTATAGAGCGTCCGGCATCTGTTGTAAGAGAATTGCTGGATAATTCAATTGATGCCGGAGCTACAAAGATAGATGTCGAAGTGCTGCACGGCGGGAAGAAGCTGATGAAGGTATCTGATAACGGCTGCGGCATGGACAGAGAAGATGTGTCATTATGTTTTCAAAGGCATGCTACAAGCAAGATATCATCTGAAGACGATCTCTTCAATATCTCCACTCTCGGGTTCAGAGGAGAGGCGCTTTCGTCGATAGCCTCTGTCTCAAAGGTCACTCTGACAACTTCATCTCAAGATGCAGTAATCGGTACAAAGGTTGAGATCGGGACAAGGCGCGAGATGGAGCTAGCAGATGCACCGCCTTTAAAAGGCACAACCATTGAGATTCGGGATATATTCTACAACACCCCTGCAAGAAGGAAGTTCCTCAAGAGCACGCCTACTGAACTTTCACATATAATCGAGGCCGTGGTACAGAAGGCGTTCGCCTATCCTGGGATATCCTTTTCACTCTCTCATAACAACGGTGAGATATTGAACGTTCATGTGGCAGCTGACCTCAGGGAGAGGTTTGGCCAGCTTTACGGTGAAGAGCTGGCAGAAGAGTTTATCGAAATAAAAAAAGAAGGTTCAGGCATGAAAGTCTATGGATTTACATCAGGAGAGAACTTCACAAGGGCAACAAGGAGCCACCAGGCGATATTTGTGAACAACAGACCGGTGAAGAACCTTACTGTAAATCATGCTCTCTATAATGCGTACAGCCACAGCATTCCAAGTGGCAGGCACCCGGCATACTTTATATTTCTTGATGTCGATACGAAAAAGGTTGATGTTAATGTCCACCCTGCAAAACGCGAGGTGAGGTTTGAAAAGCCTGATGAGATACATAAGATTGTCAGTGCTGCAATTTATGAGGCTCTGAATCCTGAAAGCTCTTCAGGCTCTGTCTATGCCTCATCTCCTGAAGCCACCGGAGAAAAGAAGGATCAGAATTTCAGTTACGGCCGGGACAGCGCCGGGTTCCGCGAATCCCTTGCCGGCCTTGTCAGAGAGTCCCAGACCGACTTCTTCGCGTCCGGCATCACCTCCGATGTTCCGGCATACTTTCATATAGGCGAGTCTTTTATAGCACATGGCACAAACGACGGCCTGCTTATTATTGACCAGCATGCTGCGCATGAGAGGATACTGTATGAGAAGTTCCTGAATAAGGCCGCAGTTGAAGCTGAATCGCTCTTCCTGCCTCTCAGGGTGGAACTCCCGGTCAAAGAGTTCAGCATAATTACAAAACATAAAGGCTTTCTTAAGGAACTCGGACTTGAAGTAGAGGATTTCGGCGGTAATAACGTGATAGTAAAATCAATGCCTAAAGAGCTGAAAAAGGCTGACATAAAGTCCCTGCTCCTTGATATCGCATCCAACATACTTGAAGAAGAGACATCCGGCATAAAAGGGGATATAGATAAAGCATCCATGCTTGATAAGATAGCAGCCAGGCTGGCATGCCATACATCAGTGAGGGGAAGTGAGCCGATAGGCAATGAAGAGATAGCAAGAATGATGGATGACCTCCAGAAATGCAAAGAGCCCGGCAAATGCCCGCACGGAAGGCCTACAAAGATATATTTATCCTTGGATGATCTCCAGAAGATGTTCAAGCGGAAGTAAATATACTTACTAATGACCTCTCCAGATAATAAACCCGTCATCATTCTCCTCGGCCCGACTTCCGTCGGCAAGACAGGCGTATCAATCCTTCTCGCAAAGGCGCTGAAGACAGAGATCATCAGCGCTGATTCGATGCAGATCTATCGGCATATGGATATCGGCACGGCAAAGCCTTCCCCGGATGAGCTGAGAGAGGTGAAACATCACCTTATAGATATTCTTTCTCCCGGGAAATCATTCAGTGCCGGGCTTTTCAGAGACAGCGCTGTTAAGCTTATCGATGAACTTCATCAAAAAAATAAGATCCCTCTGATCGTCGGCGGGACAGGGTTATATATCAGAACACTGACAGCGGGATTATTTGAGGGGCCTTCCGCAGACTGGAAACTGAGGGATGAATTACTGGAAACTGAACATGCCAAAGGAGATGGATATCTTCACTCTTACCTTGAAAAGATTGACCCTGAGGCAGCAAAAAAGATAGAGCCGAATGATGTGAGAAGGATCATAAGGGCGCTTGAGGTATCGCTTAATGATAAGAAGATATCGGAAAAACAGAAGAGCCATACAAAGCCCGAACCGTATGATTTTATTAAGATAGGGCTTACAAGAGAGAGAAAAGAGCTTTACAGCCTGATAGATAAGCGGGTTAACAAGATGATGCAGGACGGCCTGCTGGAAGAGGTTCTGAATCTCATTGCTCTGAGGCCGGACAGGACAGCTATGCAGGCACTCGGCTATAAAGAGATGAGCCTCTATATTGCCGGAGAGGTGCCGCTTGAAGAAGCGGTTGAACTCATCAAGAAGCGGACGAGGAATTATGCGAAGAGGCAGATGACATGGTTCCGAAAAGAGCCTGATATAAATTGGGTGGACCTGACGGGATTATATGATTCAAATACGATGTTTGAAAAAATATTGAGTGATATAGAGGCAATTAAAAAGATTGTTATTAAATCTCACTAATTTTTTTCCGCCTCAATATCATAATCCCGGATAAGATTATCAGGCCTCCGCCAAGCAGCGCCATGGCTTCCGGGGCCTCCTGCAGAAAGATAAATGCCAGGATTATCGCACCGACCGGTTCGAAGTAACCCAATATTGCAGCTTCATTTGCTTTAACTGTCCTGATACCATCCACATATAGTATCGGTGCGATAGTTGAATGGAGAAGCCCCATTGTTATGAGGTAAGGAAGCGCTTGATAAGTTATCTCTGTACCCGCTATAAAAGGCATCAGCACAAACACAGCCACTAAATTCTGCACAAAAACGATAAAGAGTGATGAAAACCTCGAAGATATCCCTTTCACAGTCAAAATTATAAATGCGTAAGCAACGCCTGAAAAGGCGCCGGCAATAATCCCTCTGGTATTCCCATTGTTAACAGAAAGCATTTCGGTAAAATCCGGCCTTCCTAACATAACCCATAAACCCAGAGACGAAAGCATGATAGCTATCCATGTTGTCTTGAATATCTTCTCTTTAAGAAAGAGCGGCGCAAGCATCGCGACAAATATCGGGGCGGTATAATGCGTGAGCACTGAGTTTGCTATTGTCGTGTGCTTGAAAGCAAAGAAGAAGAGGAGCGTATTAGCAAGAAAAAGGAATGGGATAAGGGATAAGATCAATAAATTGTTTATTGAGCCGGCATTCTTTAAAGAGCCTTTTATCTGCCCTTTTGCTGAAAGGATCAGGAACTGTATAACAAGGGCGATCACTGCCGGATAAAAGACCGTACTGAGCGTAGGCAGCCCGGCTTTTCTTACAAATACCCCGAGCGAACTCCAGATAAGAATAGCCGCTATGATTTTAAAGTAGCCCATGTTGTTTAGTTTAATAAAAGGAATGAAAAAGGCATATAAGTTCAGTGATCTTTTCTTTGTGCCTTACGCCTTCTGTCCCCTGAACTTATCTTTTAAAGCCTTTTCGACAGCCCTTGGCACAAGCCCTTTCAGCGAGCCTCCAAAAAAAGCTATCTCCTTTACAAGGGTGGATGAGAGGAAGATATATTCACCGCTGGGGGTCATAAAGACCGTCTCTATATTTGCATTAAGCCGTCTGTTCATAAGGGCCATCTGCAGCTCAAACTCAAAATCAGATACCGCCCTCAAGCCTCTTACAAGCGCAATGCTTTTTCTGCTCTCCGCGTAATCAACGAGAAGGTTGTCAAAAGACTCGACCCTTGCGCCTTTAAGCCCTTTCATGGATGACTTGATCAATTCTATCCTCTCTTCAGCCGTAAAGAGCGGCTTCTTCTTCCGGCTCGGAGCAACAGCGACAATGACGCTGTCAAATATTTTTAACGTCCTTTTGATCAGGTCTATGTGGCCGTTTGTAATGGGGTCAAACGTTCCAGGATATATGGCGGTCTTCTTCAAAACATGCCTCCTCTGCCGATTCCATTATACTTTAACATCTTCAGATATCTTGTAAAAACTCAGGACTGTATCTCCGTAATGATAATCTTTTGTTTTCTCAAGCCGTTCAAACATCTGAGGCAGCTCCATTTTAACAAAATGTTCAGCAATAACAATCCCGTCCTCTTTTAAAATGCCTGACTTGCCGATGGAGGACATAGCCTTGATTATCTCATCTGTATGATAAGGGGGGTCAAGGAAGATAATGTCAAAGCTCAACCCCTCTTCTTCCGCCCATTCAATAAATGACGACACCTTCCTTGATATAACCTTTGTTTGCCCGCTAAGCTCTTTTTTCTCAATAGCCTTGTTGATCTCAACAATATTCTTCTTGGCCACCTCAACAAAAAAAACCTCTGATGCACCTTCTTTAATAGCGGCAAGCCCTACAGCGCCTGTGCCTGCATAAAGGTCAAGGAACCATGCATTTTCCACCCTGCTTCTAATGATATCAAATAGGGCCTCCCTTACCCTGTTGGAGGTGGGCCTTAAAGACTTGCCTTTATCAGTGTTGCGTTCTTTCATAAAGAGATGTCACTAATTATAGGAGATAGATTAAAGATAAAATTTACAGATCGTCTCGTGTCAATAGACTGCCATTGTCCGGGTTTTTTAGATATATATTCTCACACCATACATGATTATACGGAAGTCCCCAGACCTTTAAGGACTTCAATGTCCCAAGTCCCTTATTTTCAAGCTTATTCTTCATTGCAATAAAGAGTTTTGCCTCGGAATCAGCATCTGTTCCGGCACGATGAGGGCATTCATTAATGATCCGGTACCTCTCAAGCAGATAATCAAGGCGATGATAAGGAAAATCCGGATGAAGCTGTCTTGATAGCTTTAATGTGCAGATAGCATTGTGAGAGAGGTCAGTATTTAAATGTTGAAGTTCATATCGAAGAAACCTCATATCAAACGGGGCATTATGTGCAATCAAAACCGTATTGTTAATGAATCCTGCTATCTTCCCGGCAACATCGGTAAAGAGAGGCGCATCTTTAACCATCCAGTCCTGTATGCCGTGATAAATGGTATTTGTTATATTGACGCAAGGGTTGATAAGTGTCTCTAACTTATCAACAATTTCACCATTAATGATCTTTGTAAGTCCAATTTCACATATCCGGTCAAACGTCGAAGTCCCTGTCGTCTCAACATCAACAACAACAAATGTATGCTCATCAAAAGGTCTGTCCATAGGAATTAATAGAACATGAAAAGATTCTAAACAAGTTTAACCATTTACAAGTCATATCGTCAATAATAGTAAGCTTAATATATGTTACAAACAAAATTGGTACGATATATTCTGAAGCATAACTTATGGATATTTATAACATATCTATAAATAGTGCTTTACTTTTTTTTTACGTTATATTATATTGGTATTGCCAAACAAGGAATTATATAAACATAAACTTTACTTATAGATTTAATTCAGGTTCTTAATATCCGGAACTGATGAACTAAACTTTTAAAAGCAGCTTAGGCAAAGGGTTATGGCACAAGAGGCAGAATTATACAATGTGAAGCAGTTAAAGCTAAGGGCTGAAGCTGATAATCTTCATAAGATCTCTCAGCTGTTTCACCTATCCAACCTAGAGAAGCAACTTGAGGGTGATCCGGAGACATGGTGGAAGGTTGTAAGTCAAAAACACCTTATCAACGCTCTTAACTTTATAAATTTCCAGGACAGCAGCATCCTCATAAACTTAAGACACAAAAAGTACGATAATACCCTCTCTCTCTCTGCAACACCTCAGCCTTGCATAGATAATACATTGAATTGTTTATGGAAAGATTCATCTTTGGAAAGTCAGAATCTGAACTCATACGAATTCACTAACTTTCTGCTCTCTGACGGACAGGAGCTTATCCTAACCAGGGCACAATTGATAACTATAGATGAAACCGGAATAAGGTTAACTCTGCCGGAAAAATCTTACGAGGTAAGCTCCAGGAAGATCAGGAGAAATTCATGCGAAGGCATTCAGGTTCAGTTCATGCAGAATGGTGTGATCTTTAGCGGCTCACTAGTTGATTTCAGCGCTATATCCTTTTGTGTTGAGCTTTCCTCCGACAAGTCCCAGTCTTTCCATTGGATCAATCTGGATCTGCAGGTTTATATTATCCTGAAAAACATGGGCGAAACACTTTATTCAGGCACTTGCGAAATAATAAGGCAGTCTTCCGGTCAAAAGACCAAGACATTTATACTGAAGCCTCAAAGCAGCCAGATCACAAGGGTTAAAGCCAAAGAGTTCAGGAGCCTGAGACAGAAACTTTCACCGACTCCAAACATTATATTCACCCATCCTTTTACAAATAAGAGAACTATACTCAAAGTCTTTGACCTCTCCGGCTCCGGCATTTCCGTAGAAGAGGCTCAGGATAATTCCGTTCTAATGCCGGGAATGATCTTCCCTGAGCTTGGCATTGAATTCATGAACAGCTTTGTTATTAATTGCAAAGCGCAGGTCATCTACCGAAAGAAGACAGATAAAGGGACGGTATTATGCGGCCTCGCGATACTGGATATGGCTCCTCAGGACCAGGTTAGGCTTTCAGCTCTCCTGCATCAGATAAAAGACAGTAATTCATATGTATGCACTATAAATGTTGACCTGGATGAATTATGGAATTTCTTCTTTGAGACCGGTTTTGTCTATCCCAAAAAATATGCATTTATCCAGAGCCAGAAAAAGAAATTCAAAGAGACATATGAAAAACTCTATACTCAAAATCCCGATATTGCAAAACACATTATTTACCAGGATAAAGGAAAGATTTACGGACATGTCTCCATGTTCCGTTATTATGATAAAACCTGGATACTCCACCACCATGCGGCAAAGATGTCCCAGCATCATAAAAAAGCAGGCCTCATTGTCGCCGAGCAGCTTGGGCACTATATTAATGAGTTTCACCGCATGTATTCTTCGCATATGCACTTCCTTGCCTGTTATTACAGGCCTGAGAACAGATTCCCGAGCCGTGTTTACGGCGGAGTTGCCAAGGAATTAAATGATCCAAAGAGATGCTCAATAGACAAGATGGCTTATTTCCATGGCAAAAAAAACCATGACGCAGGCGACCTTCCTGAGGGCTGGGTTCTGGGGCAAACCGCAGCGGAAGACCTTAACGAGTTAGATAATTTCTATGAACATACTTCCGGCGGGCTTATGATCCATGCCCTTGACCTTGACCCGTCAATGGTCGATTCCGTAAACATTGACAATGAGTACAAGAGGCTGGGCTTTAAGCGGGAAAGACGCCTCTTCTCATTAAAGAATAACAATATCCTAAAAGCGATATTCATGGTAAATATCTCAGACATCGGCCTGAATATGTCTGACCTCACCAACTGCATTCATGTACTGGCGCTTGATACGGAAGACTTCAGTTGTGATATCCTTAACATAGCTCTCACAAGGCTCTCAACATACTATGAGCATGAAGAAATGCCGGTGCTGCTTTTCCCCCACTCCTTTGCTGAAGAAAAATCAATTCCTTATGATAAGACTTATAACCTGCTTGTATTAGGCATTAATCATTTCGATCATTACTTCAAACAGCTTGAGAAGTTACTGCGTATTATAAAGTAAAATTTTTTTATTCCTTAGCTGATTTTACTTTCCAATACAATTTTGATAATTCGAGATTCTAAAATGAAACGAAAAGAAAACTTACTGCTATATAACAGCAAAATCATAGATACTTATTTAAAATTTATACGGCGCCACTATGATTATATAAATATTAAAGAACTCCTGCGGCATGCAAAAATGGAATCCTACCAGGTCGAGGATCCGGGGCATTGGTTTTCTCAGGAACAGATAAACAGGTTCCATGAAAAACTGAAGAAACTTACTGGAAACAGGGAAGTTGCAAGAGCAGCCGGCAGGTACTCTGCATCTCCTGATGTTATAGGCATAATGAAACAGTATGTTCTCGGCCTTATCGGGCCAAGTAAGGCCTATACACGTTTAGGCAAGGCTGCTTCAAGCTTCACAAAAGCATCTACATTTAACACGAAGAATTTAGGTCCAAATAAGATTGAATTTGTTGTCACTCTTAATCAGGGCGTCCAAGAAGAACCATTTCAATGCGAAAACAGACTTGGTTATATAGAAGCCATATCTAAGGTATTTAACTATAAATTGCCAAACATAGAACATCCGGAATGTATCTTCCAAGGAGGAAAGAGATGCAGATATATTGTCTCTTGGCAAGAATCACCGATCGCTTTCTGGAAGAAGATAAGAAACTATGCGGCATTGGCATTTGCTGTCATTTTATTCGGTTTCAGTTTGATCTCGCCTTTATTTGCCCTAACAACCCTGACTCCCCTTTTTTTAATAAGCTTGATCATGCTAAGTTGGTATGCTGTAACCACAGAAATAAAAACTTTAAATTCAGCGGTCAATACTTTAAAGGATACCTCCGAGAAACTGACGGAACAAAACAAAGTCAATTACAATTATGCCCTTATGATCAATGAAATTGGGGCGACCCTTAGCAAGTTTTCAGACATTGACAGTATTGTAAATCGCGTTATTGAGATATTGGAGAAACGCCTTGATTTTGACAGGGGCATAATCCTTCTGGCAAACAAATATAAGACTAAGCTTGTCATTCATGCCGGATTCGGATATTCCGGGGAAGAGCTAAAGCTTTTAAGTGAAACCGTTTTTCATCTTAATAACCCTGATTCAAAAGGGATCTTTGTAGTCTCTTTTAAGAAACAAAAAACCTTTCTGGTAAATGATATTGACGAAATAGAAAGCGATCTCTCTCCCAGGGGCCTTGATTTAGCAAAGAAGATGGGAGCGAAGTCATTTATCTGTTGTCCAATAATTTACGGGAAAGAATCATTGGGTATTCTTGCCGTTGACAATATAAAAACAAAGAGGCCGCTTGTTCAACGCGATATCAATATGCTGATGGGAATTGCTCCTCAAATAGGAATAAGCATGCGTAATGCGATGCTTAGAGATGCAACAACTCAGCAGCACAAGTCCATATTGCAAATTCTGACAGCAAATATTGAAGCCCACGAGATGAGTGATGCCCTTCTATCAAAAGAAGGGCATCACCATTTGAAAGAAGCGAATAAAATAAGCTGGAACTAAGAAAATAACGTTAAGGTTTAGTTATAATAATTAAACAGTTAATTATCCAACCTATCGTTTCTACAGAGATATAATGAAAAAAGAAAAAGACATCCCTTTATATAACAGCAGAATAATAAATACTTATATAAAATTTATCAAACGTAATTATAGCTATGTCGACGTGAATGACCTGTTGCATTACGCAAAGATGGAGTCCTACCAGGTCGAAGATGTCGGCCACTGGTTTACACAGGAACAGATAAACCGCTTCCATGAAAAGCTGAAAAAGCTGACTGGAAACATTGAGATCGCAAGGGAAACCGGTAGGTATTTAGCATCACCTGAAGCTACAGGATTATTAAAACAATATATTTTAGGTCTTGTCAGCTTACCTAAAGTCTACGAAATGGCTGGAAAAGCCGCTAGTAAATTTACCAGATCCTCTTCTTATTCATCAAAAAAAATTGGTCCCAATCAAATCGAACTCTCTGTCTCGCTTAATGCCGGCGTAAAAGAAGAGCCATTCCAGTGTGAAAATAGATTCGGGTATATTGAAGCACTTGCAAAAATATTTAATTATAAATCAAAGAAAATTGAACATCCTGAATGCGTTTTCCAGGGAGGAAAATCTTGTCGATATATTATATCCTGGAATGAATCTACTGCTACTATCTGGAAGAAAATAAGGGCATACACAACCTTGCTCTTTTCAGCTTTCTGTCTAATATCTTTTTTTATTGTTCCGCATCTTACATTAATCGCTTTCCTCCCAGCTTCAGCAATTATCCTTTTAGTTATGAGCTGGTACGCTGGCAACTCGGAAATCCAAGAATTGAAGGCCGCTGTAAACAGCCTTGAGGGGTCATCAGAAAAACTTATTGATCAGATCGATATAAACTACAACAATTCCCTAATGATAAATGAGATAGGGGAAGCTTTGAGCAAACAGGCAAACATTGACGGCATATTAGCAAAAGTAATCCAGATCCTTGAAAAACGTCTTGACTATGACAGGGGCATGATCCTGCTTGCGAATCAAGATAAGACGCAATTGATCTTCCGAACAGGATATGGATATCTAAAGAACCAGGTAAGGTTTCTAAAAAAAGCTGTTTTTCATCTTGATAATCCTGATTCAAAAGGAGTATTTGTTGTTTCGTTTAAGAAGCAGGAGCCTTTTTTAATAAATGACATTGACGAGATAGAGGATCTAATTACTGCCCATAGTCTGGAATTCGCCAAAGAGATGGGTGTGAAATCATTTATCTGCTGCCCGATTGTATATGAAAAAGAAACATTAGGCATACTTGCAGTTGATAATATTAAAAGCAAAAAACCTTTGGTTCAAAGCGATATCAATCTACTGATGGGGATCGCTCCTCAGATAGGAATAAGCATGTACAATGCCTCGCTCCGGGATGCGGAGGCAGAGCAGTTTAAATCAATTCTTCATGTGCTTGCAGCGAGCATCGATGCCCGTGATCCTCTTACAGCCGGCCATTCTGAGAAAGTCACCGAATATGCGGTTGGCATATGTCGGGAAATGAAATTATCCAGCGATTACTGTGAGATGGTCAGGGTGGCTTCCTTACTGCATGATTATGGGAAGATAGGCGTTGAAGATGCTATCCTGAAGAAGCAAGGCCCTCTTGACCATGATGAATATGAAAAAATAAAGACCCATGCTACAAAAACAAGCAAGATTCTGTGCCAGATAAACTTTCAGGGAATTTATAAGCAAGTTCCGGAAATTGCAGGCTCCCATCATGAAAAGCTTAACGGCAGCGGTTATCCAAAAGGATTGAAAGGGGATGAAATACCATTGGGCGCTCAAATTATAGCAGTTGCAGACTTTTTTGAAGCTATTACATCAAAGCGTCACTACAGAGACCCCATGTACCTCAATACAGCATTTGAGCTTTTACAGAGCAAGATCGATATCTTCTTCAATAGAGAAATCGTAGAAGCTCTTATGAGATACTATAACAGGGAATACAAAGATAAACAGCCTGTACAACTTAATTTATAAATACCCTTAAACCGGTTTCTCCCCCCTGCATGAAATTATCGGGGTATATGTAAATCTTCTGGGATCAGAGAAAAAGCTTTTGCTTTCTGCAAGAAATTCTTCGTAGCCACCCTCATACTCTTTGAATTCATAATTAATTTTCTTGGGAATAACTTCAAGTTTCTTTATCCAGTTATAGGCATCGATATTTTTAAGCTCCCCAAATATTATATGATGAGCATTCACATCAACATCTATATCTTTATACCCAAGATCATAAAGATATGAATATAGCTTTCTGCCAATATAAGGATCAAAGTTAGCTTTCTCCTCTAATATTTTTGTAATTGCAAAGATTGTCCTCTCAAGTCTTTTAGAGTATCCGTAATGATTGAGGGCATTATGATCAAGATCGACTAGACATATAATCCCTCCTGGTTTCAAGATCCTATTTGCATTCTTAACAATATCCATACTGTCGGCACGATAATATTCAAGGACAAACCTAACCCATATAAAATCAAATAGCCCAAGTTCATCCATCGGCTCTTTAATATCTATACATTTAAACTCTATCCCATCAACTTTATAATGCTTCTTTGCATATTCTATTCTATCCTTGGCAAAGTCTATTCCAACTACTTCTCCATCTGGCTGAACAAGTTTATGCAACACCGATGTAGTCTTGCCTGAACCGCATCCCAAGTCTGCAACCCTCATGCCCGGCTTAATACCAGCCCATATAGCCTGTTTCTCTACAATTTTTGAATCCGTTTTTAGATCAAGTCGAGTGGTCTCTTCTGCACTTTCCATTAAATATTTACTGTTTGGCACTGATTAAACTCCTTGTAATTAATTTTATATAAACTATCAAATCGCTTATTGTGTATCATGGCATATTGTAATAATGCGAATTTTGCCAGCCCTTCTTAAACGCCTTATTTAAATGATAGATAGCCATAAATGAATCAAATCTCTTTAGTGAAAATAAAGTTCTAACCATCCTGAAGAAGAAACCATAAGGTGAATATATTCTGCTTTTTATATAATTATTACCTTTATAGAGCTCTTTCTCATTAATTCCTTTTGGTTCATGAACAAGATGGGAAAACCTGTACTTTACCCAATCATCAGGAAAGTTCGTGTGCTTCAATCTGCCCTCTGATTGCAAACGATCAAATAGGCTGGTCCCCGGAAGCGGCGTTAGAATCGTTATCTGTGCAACATCAACTCCAGCCCTGACAATAAAGTCACTCAGCTCCTTAAAGTACTTCGCATTCTCATAATCATTCCCTAGTATAAAAGCTCCGAGTACTCCTATGCCATATTTATGAAACTTGCCAATTATATTTTTAAAGTTATCTATCCCTATTTTTAAATTAATCCCCTTCTTCATATCTTTAAGACTCTCTTTGCTGATTGTTTCAATCCCGACAAGAGCATAGATACAACCACTCTTAGCAGCATACTTAAGAACTTCCTCATTCTCCCCCGTGTTAATTGAGGTCTGCATACACCATTTTTTCTTTATGTTTCGCTTCAGCATTCCCTTAAATAATTTTATGGCATTTTCTTCCGAGCTCTTGCCATACCCCACAAGATTATCATCAAGAAAGATAATATATTTATTCTCTATCTTCTCTAATTCATCTAAAATATCCTCTGTTTTCTTTTGTCTGTAATCTTTCCCCAGATATCTGGAAACCGAGCAAAAGTCACAGCCAAAAGGGCAACCACGAGATGTCTGTATCGTCCCCCATAAATATTTATTACTGAGCAGATCTCTCCTGGGCAAAATATGGTAATCTCTTAATGACACAACCGGTCCATGATATTTTTGTTTTAAAACGTTATTTTCAAAATCTTCTATAACCTTCTGCCAGATAAGTTCAGCTTCACCAACAACAACTGAGTCAACATAATTTACTGCCTCATCAGGAAGCATAGAGGCATGAATGCCACCCAAAATAACTTTTATCCCCTTACTGCGATAAATACCTGCAATCTCATAGGCCCTGTTTATATTGGCAGTAAATGATGTAATTCCTACAAGGTCTGCTTCCTTATAACTGAACTCTTCCATATTCTCATCTATGATCTCTACATCCCAGTAGTCAGGGGTCAAAGCTGCTACATAGGCAAGGCTTAAAGGGGGATAAGCAGAAAATTTACTAAGAAGCAGGCCGCTTTTCTGTCCTACAGGATTTATAAGGATTAATTTCTTTTTCATATCTATTTCTTTATAAATAAATTAAAACTGTTTATAATAACGTCAAACTTAGTATAAGTCAAAAAACAATAAGGAGATTTCTAATGAAAAAAACAACACTGTTAAAAGCTGTATCATTATTTATGCTTGCGTTGTTGATTTTCTGTCCTGCACAGAATATCCACGCTTCAGGTTTTGCCATATATACGCAGGGAGCTGATTCTCTGGGGCAGGGCAATTCTGTTACCGCGCATCTTAAAGACCCGTCAGCCATCTTCATTAACCCCGCTCTTATTAACAAACTGGATGGCACTAAGTTAGAACTGGGAACGACTTTCATCTCGCCATCACGCGAGTTTAAGAGCGATACAGGCGCAACCTTTAAGGCTGAAAACAAGGTTTTTTTCCCAAGCACCCTCTTTGTTACACACAAATATAATGAGAAGCTTAGCTTTGGGCTTGGAGTATTCAATCCATTCGGTCTTGGAAGTGAGTGGAATGAGTCCTGGGAAGGACGCTACATTGCTACTAAATCAGAATTAACTACTATTAATATAAATCCTGTTGTTTCATATCAGGTATTACCAAACCTCGCCATTGCAGCAGGTTTTGATTATATTACCCTCGATGCATCATTAGAGAAAAAGATGAATTTTGGTAGCACTGACGGTAATCAAAAGTTTGATGGAGACGGTAGCGGATACGGTTTCAATCTTGGTATCCTTTACGACGTTAATAATGATATCGCTATAGGCGCATCTTACAGAAGCGAAGTTGAGATAGATGTCGATGGAGCCGCATCGTTTAGTAATATCCCAGTATCTTTGAGTGCTTACTTCCCCAATACTGACGGTAAAACCACCATTACGCTTCCTGAGCAAATTCATGCCGGAGTCGCATATAAAGGTATTGACAAGCTCACCCTGGAGGCAGGTATCAGATGGGAAGGATGGTCCTCCTACGACGAGTTAAAGTTTAATTTTGACCAGGCTGTTGGATTCCCTGTTCCCAATCAAATATCTGTTGTACCAAAAAACTGGGATGATACGATATCTGTGCTCTTTGGAGGAGAGTATCAGCTCAACGAGATGGTAGTGCTGCGGGCAGGATATCTTAGGGCTGGCAATCCGGTACCTGATGAAACATTTGAACCTTCAATACCGGATGCAGATACAGATATATTCACAATCGGGACAGGCATTAAGTACAAACACTGCAAGTTTGATCTTGCATACGGTTTTCAGAATATACATGACAGAAACAAAAACAATACTATAGATGATAATCCTGCTAATGCCCTAAACAGCGCCTTAAGCGCTAATGGGAGATACGAAACAAAAATTCATATGCTGGGTGCCAGCGTATCTCACACTTTCTAATCAATTATTCTGCTTGCTACAAAAAAAGGCTGGGTCATAATTGGCTCAGCCTTTTTTTACTGTCTGCGTCATTATCTATTCCTCTTAGTTTCATCTTTCCCGATATCTTCATCATTTCATCAAAATACTGTAATATTAATAAATAAAGAGGCGTTTTCTCATGAAGGACAAAAAAAGAAATACCAAAGAACCTGTTAAAGATCTGTTAAAGCTTCGCCGAAAGGTTGCAATGCTGGAAGCACAGATAGAAGAAAAATCTTTATCTGAGGAGCGGTACCGTTCACTGGTGGAGTCAACCGAAGACTCAATATACCTGGTTGACCGCGATTACAGATATCTCTTTGTGAACAAAAAACACCTTTCAAGATTAGGCCTTATAAAAAACAACTTTCATGGAAGAACATTTGACGAATTTCATTCAGAAGAAGATACGAGAGATTTCACTGAAAAAGTAGACAAAGTATTTAAGACCGGCCATTCCATTCAGTATGAACATAAAAGCAGCATGGATGATAAGTATTTTTTGCTGACACTCAGTCCTGTAAGAGGAAAGAGCAAGAAAATCATATCGGTAACTGTAGTATCAAAAGATATAACCAGACTAAAAGATTTAGAGGAAAACCTCCGCATGCTCTCATTAACCGATGACCTGACCGATCTTTACAACAGGCGCGGGTTCTTTGCCCTCGCCGAGCATCAGCTGAAAGTTGCAGACCGTCAGAAGCAAGGTCTTTTCCTGCTGTATGCCGACTTTGACAATTTAAAAAAAATAAATGATAAATTCGGTCATAATGAAGGCAGCCGGGCACTGGTTGAGACCGCAAAGATCCTCAAAAAACACTTTAGAAAATCAGATATAATGGCGCGGATGGGAGGGGATGAATTTGCAATTATCCCTGTAGTAAGCACCGGAGAGCGGCCTGACAAAATTGCTGAACGTTTAAAAAAATATCTGGAGTTATACTACTCAAAGAAAAATTTCGGCTACAAATTATCAATAAGCATCGGAATAGCCTACTATGACCCGAACAAACCCTGCTCAATTGACGAACTTCTGTCCAGGGCGGATAAGTTAATGTATAAACAGAAAAAGCTAAAGAAATAGCCTCAATAAAATGAACAGACCAAAAAAAAACAATGAACCATCCCCGCTAAATAAACAAGACTGGACCGGCATTTTCAATACAATAACCGACATGATCACCATCCACGATAAAGACTTCAATATAATACATGCAAACGATGCAGCAAAGAAAAATCTGTACCTGCCGCTTTTAGGCGAAAAAGAAGCAAAATGCTTTAAATATTACCACGGAACACCCTGTCCTCCAACCGGATGCCCGAGTTGTGAATGTGTCAAAACCGGAATCCCTTCCTCTTTTGAGCTCTTTGAGCCCCATTTAAACAGGCATATTGAGATACGGGCAATCCCTCGATTTGACAATGACAACAACCTCATAGGAGTGATACATATTGTCAGAGATATCTCAAAACGTATCCGCGACGAAGAAGAGATCAGAAAGACAAGCGAAGAACTTCGCAAGCTTACTGCACACCTGCAGTCTGTGCGTGAAGAAGAGAGAAAGCATATTGCCCGCGAGATACATGATGAACTGGCCCAATTACTCACAGCGTTGAACATGGACATTTTCTGGCTGCATGGGAAATTGCCGAAAGAGCAAAAACCAATTTATGAAAAGACCGCTTCAATGTTAAAACTAATCGACAGGATACTGCAAACAGTATCAAAAATATCTTCTGAGCTCAGGCCCGGGCTTCTTGACGATCTCGGACTTCAAGAAGCTATGGAATGGCAGGCAGATGAATTTCAGAAACGTACAGGCATCAAGTGTAAGATGGCCTTCGTCGCCAATAATAGCATTGATCCGGAACGCGCCACTACGGTATTCCGCATATTCCAGGAGACACTGACAAATGTTGTACGCCATGCAAAAGCGACAAGAGTTTCAATATCTCTTGAAGAAAAAGACCATAATCTTATACTTAATGTAAAAGATAATGGAAGAGGAATAACAGAAGCTGAAATAATAAACCCTGATGCTTTCGGACTGATAGGTATACGTGAACGTGTATATCATTGGAAAGGGAAGGCTAAAATATCAGGAAAACCTGATAAGGGCACTACCGTAACCGTCAGTATTCCCCTGAATAATGATGAAGGGGAACAAACCATATGATTAAAATACTGATCGTTGATGATCACGCAATTGTCCGTGAAGGGCTGAAACAGATACTCTCTGAGACTTCCGACATTGTTGTAACTGACGAAGCGAATAATGGACAGGAGGCCTTGGAGAAAGTCTGGCATAACAAATATGATGTTGTCCTTCTTGATATCTCCATGCCGGGCAGAAACGGGCTTGAGATACTCAAACAGATAAAGCACGATAATAAGGCGCTTCATGTCCTTATATTAAGCGTATCTCCGGAAGAACAATATGCTGTAAGAGCCTTAAAGGCAGGAGCTTCAGGTTACCTGACAAAAGAGAGCACTCCCAACGAACTGATAGAGGCTATCAGAAAAGTCTCAGCCGGCAAAAAATATGTAAGTTCTTCGCTTGCAGAAAGATTGGCCACACATCTGGAGGCTAAATCAGAGGATTCTCTCCATGACTCACTCTCAGACCGGGAATATGAGGTAATGTGTATGATCGCATCCGGCAAGGCAGTCAAGGAGATCGCGGAGAATCTTTGTCTAAGCGCGAAAACTATCAGCACATACAGATCACGCATCATGGAAAAGATGGAAATGAAAAACAATGCGCAGTTGACCCATTATGCAATAAGTAACCGGCTTGTAACGGACTAAGCCTGTGTTATAAGCATTATCATTCCCTTCGCCAGTTTTTCCTTCATAGGACAAATACCTACAATACTTCAAGGAATATTCCTATGAAAAAATCAGGAGGAGGCTTATTCTTAATCCCATTAAAAGGTGTTAGGTTGTAATAAGGAAGAAAGGCAGCAGTCATGTTACTTAAGAATCCGATAATAAAAGAAGCGGTGCCAGTTAAGAGGGCTGTCAATTACAAAGCTGAATTTGCTCATGATAATACGCGTTATCCCGGAGTCATAGTGAATCTGTCCGAAAACAGCCTTTATATGATCGCCTTTCCTACAAACAGTCCCATAAAATTAGTTCCCGGAACAACGTTGCAGGTAAAACTGGATCCGCCCTCTCAAGAACCAATTTGCCTGCAATGTCAGGTAACGTGGTCATATAAAACCCCGCCTCACGGACTGACACAGAGCATTGGCATGGAGATCATCGATTCATTCCCTGGCTATCAGCATCTCCTGAACGATTTTTCCTGAAACATCTTTCAGTTATTGCTAAACCAGTTTTTTAAAACTCCTTATAATCTCTCCTTCCCGCTAATTTTGACTTTTTACTTTATTTTGTTATACTTAGCTATAAATAACTCCTATGGAAGACAATTCTAAAAGACGTTCTAAAAGAAAGACCTTCAGGCTAAAGGCTGAGATCACACTGGGCAGTAAAAGTTACAGAGGGTTTATAGAGAACCTCTCCGGTGAGGGGCTTTTCGGTGTCATCATACGCGATGAAGCGTTAGAGGATCTTAAAACCAATATGCTTGTGAATGTAAAATTCGAGTTTCCCACTGGAGAAACATTTAATTTATTCTGTGAGATTAAGAGACTGCAGGAAGATATGGACGCCCTGGTAGGACGTGTCTATAACTTCGGCATGGAGATAATTGATCAGTCTCCGCAGTATAAAAAATTTATCTCAACGCTTTAACAAGGTCAAGCTGCTTATGCTGCAGAAAAAAACTTTACCTACTTCTCTTCCTCTTTAACTCTCCATTTTTCAGAAGGACATCTCTTATCCCGTCTTTATGTATCAAGGTCACAGTAGGTTTAAAGAATATAAAATCCTGATGAAAAGGTGTTGAGACTCTGCCGCCGAATGAACTATTATCACCTAACGCCATATGAATAGTGCCGAAGATCTTCTCTGATTCCAAGATGTTATTGAGACTTACAGCCTTGTCATTTGTGCCGATTCCAAGTTCTGCCAAATTTCTATTTTCTTTTCTTTCAGACATCTTTTTCTTCAAATCGTTAATATAATTTTCTTTCCCCTCTATTTTTTCTACATTTCCCTTTTTAATATATAGTGTTACAGGGCTCTTTAATTTGCGCGTAGGCGCCCATTCAAGCACAAGCCTCCCATTTGCCGTACCCTCAAGCGGTGCCAGAAATACTTCTCCTGCAGGCAAGTTGCTGAATTTCCCCGGTGTTGTAATTATTCCTGTGTCTGCCTTTGCTATTCTGCCTTTTTTAGAAAAGGCTATAGATGTGCCGTTTGGCGTACATACTTCTATTATTTCTGCCATTTGAACTCTTTGTGCCATGCGATTTGTCCTTATCTCCATCTTTTTCCAATCAACACTCATCGCTGTCTTGAACATGGATCCCTCAAAAGTCGGCATACTTGCATAACGGGTTTCGCATATTCTTGTAAGAAGATCCCGAAACCTGGTGTGACTTGTGGAATGATATGAAAGCGCAACAACAGCGTTAACAGCATCTTCTTTATATTTTTTTACTATCCTCTCTGCTTCTTTTAGTTTTACTGGTAATATCCTCTTGTTAATAAGAGATATCAGTATTTTTTTATTAATGAGCTCATTGACTATGTTGTTGCCAAAAGCCTCTCTCCAGAGTTCTTCAGGCGGTTCTGCTCCATGACTTTCTGTGCTTTTAAATTGTAAGTAACTCATTTTATTGCAGAATGTATTACTTATATATGAAACTTTTCTTGCGATACTTATCAGTTTCTTACTTTTATTGTCAGTAAAGACAAGTAATTTTTCTTTTTTTTGTATCCTGAGATTTATTTTAAATATGTTTTCTATTATTTTATCTTCTTCTGTTTTCATATCAGCAGGATATTAAGGTGCTTATTATTATTATCTTTATATATTTAATAACAATAGTAATAACATTGTTTAAAGTGTTGATAATATTTAAACGCATTGAATTTAAAAACAAATAAGACGTTCATTAACAGGTATAAAAGCAGTCTCTTTTCTTGACATCTTGGTATATAAGATGATACGATTTGAAGCTGGCAGCTTCATTATAACACTTCACTATATTGATAGTATTACTTGTCTGGCTGAAATAGAAAGGACTAAGAGCTTAAATTCCTTTGGTAATCTTTTTGTCTAAGGAGATATATGTTCAAAGAAAACTGACATTAAATAAAATAATGCAGTTTATTTAATTAATAAGTTAATAACATATAGAAAATTATTACACACCATTACTCCACAGTTAATAAGAGGGATATTATGCCACGTATATATAATTTTAGTGCAGGGCCGGCGATACTGCCGGCTGAGGTTATCAAGCGCGCAGCCTCTGAAATGTCAGACTGGCATGGAAGCGGGATGTCAGTAATGGAGATGAGCCACAGGGGTAAGGATTTTATGTCGATTGCTGCAAAGGCGGAGACAGATCTTAGGGAATTAATGGCTATTCCAGAGAACTATAAGGTCTTATTTCTTCAGGGCGGCGCCTCAAGCCAGTTTGCCATGATACCTATGAACCTTTTAAAAGGGAAGCAGTCAGCAGATTATATCAATACAGGCGCCTGGTCAAAAAAGGCGATATCCGAGGCAAAGATTTACGGTAAAGTGAATGTAGCCGCAACGAGCGAGGCGAGTAATTTTTCAACCATACCTTCATATAATGAATGGAAACTTGATCCGGACGCAGCGTACCTGCATTATACGCCTAATGAAACGATTGGCGGAGTTGAATTTCATTCAATACCTGATGCCGGCAATGTCCCGCTTGTTGCTGATATGTCATCAACGATCATTTCAAGGCCGATAGATGTTTCAAAATACGGGGTTATCTATGCGGGCGCCCAGAAGAACATAGGGCCGGCCGGCCTTACAATTGTAATAATAAGAGATGACCTTATAGGCAATGTCTTGCCGGGAACACCTACGATGTTCAATTATGAAACACACTCCAAGGCAGACTCAATGTACAATACACCGCCGACATACAGCTGGTATATCGCAGGCCTTGTCTTTGAATGGATACAGGGGAAAGGCGGGCTTGAGGCTATGGCAAAGATAAATAAACGCAAGGCTGATAAACTTTATGCCGCGATAGACAACTCGTCTTTTTATAGTAATCCGGTAGATAAAAACTACAGGTCATGGATGAATATACCCTTCATACTTGGAAAACCGGATCTGGATAAAAAGTTTATTCAGGAGGCCGGAGAGGCTGGACTGGTAGCGCTCAAAGGACACCGCTCAGTAGGCGGAATGAGAGCGAGCATATATAACGCCATGCCTGAAGAAGGTGTTGACGCGCTGACAACCTTCATGGCGGAATTTGAGAAGAAAAACAGTTAGAGGAAATAAATAATGAAAGTTCTTGTAAGCGACAACATATCAGCAAAAGGTGTAGATATTCTAAAGAAAGCAGGCCTTGAGGTAGATGTTAAGACCGGCCTGAAACCGGAGGAGCTGAAGGAGATCATAGGAGAGTATGATGCCCTTGTGATACGCAGCGCCACAAAGGTAACAGCCGAGATCATTGCGGCGGCGGAAAAGCTCAAGGTAATAGGAAGGGCCGGATCAGGGCTGGATAATGTTGACAGGAACGCGGCGACCATGCGGGGCATAGTTGTCATGAACACCCCGGGCGGCAATACCATAACAACAGCCGAGCACACGGTCGCGCTCATGTTCTCCATGGCGAGGCAGATCCCTCAGGCAACAGCCTCAATAAAGGCAGGAAAGTGGGAAAAGAAGAAGTTCAACGGTGTTGAGCTGTACAACAAGACGCTCGGCGTCATGGGGCTTGGAAATATCGGCGCTCATGTTTCCAAGATCGCAAATGGCATCGGTATGAATGTTATCGCCTATGACCCGTTCCTCAGCGAAGAGAAGGCGAAGACGCTCGGCATAACCGGGGTCACATTTGATGAACTGATCGAAAGGTCGGATTTTATCACAGTACATACTCCGTTGACCAAAGAGACAAAGGGCTGCATCAATGCAAAGACCATCTCCAGAATGAAGGACGGAGTAAGGATAATCAATGCAGCAAGAGGTGGCATTATAAATGAGAAAGACCTTTATGACGCGCTCAAGTCCGGCAAGGTGGCAGCTGCGGCATGTGACGTCTTTGAGGTCGAACCGCCTGCAGGCAATCCGCTGCTTGAGCTGGATAATCTGATAGCGACCCCGCATCTGGGCGCATCAACGGATGAGGCGCAGGACAATGTCGCAGTGGCTGTTTCCGAACAGATAGCTGACTATCTTGTGCACGGGACGATAAGGAACGCGGTTAACATCCCTTCAGTACCGGCAGATGTTCTGCCTAAGCTTCAGCCGTATCTCGGCCTTGCTGAAAAGCTCGGCAGCTTTCTCTCCCAGACCATTGAAGGCGGCATCAATGAAGTTACAGTTGAATACAGAGGTGAGGTAGCCGGGCTTGTGCTTGAGCCTATAAAGATCGCTGTGCTCAAGGGGCTGCTTGAGCCGGTGCTTGAGGAGACTGTGAATTACGTAAACGCTCCTTTCATAGCCAAGCAGAGATGTATCGAGGTCAAGGAGATAACCACGGATGATGCCGGAGACTATCACAGCATGCTGGTCATCAGGGTAAAGGCAGGCGCAAAAGAGAGCGTCATATCCGGAGTGCTTCACGGCAAGAAAGACCCGAGAATAATCACAATAGACGGCCATGTCATCGAGGTCAGGCCGATGGGGCATATGCTCTTCCTTACAAACAATGACAAGCCCGGTGTGATCGGAGATGTCGGAACCATGCTCGGCAAGAACAAGATAAATATCGCAAGGATGCAGTTCGGCCGCGAAGGCGAAGGCGGCATAGCCATTTCAGTTGTGAGCATAGACTCTCCGGTTTCACAGGAGATACTTTCAGAGATAAAGAAGCTTCCAAACGTCCTTTCAGTAAAACAGATCTACATACCGAAATAAAACTTAATCCATAACGGATGAACTGATAATGACTAATCAGTAAAGACTTGCCGCGTATAAATGTCAGTGATCAAAGGAGAAGAGAATGTCTAACATAGTTATTGCGGGCGCACAGTGGGGAGATGAAGGCAAAGGAAAGATAGTCGACCTTCTCACTGAGAGCGCTGATGCAGTTGCGAGGTACCAGGGAGGTCATAACGCCGGGCATACCGTAATTATAAAAGATAAAAAGTTTGTCCTGCACCTCATCCCGTCAGGTATCCTGCACAAAGGCAAGACCTGCATAATCGGAAACGGCGTTGTTATAGACCCAAAAGCGCTTATAAAAGAGATAAAGGAGCTTAAGAAGGAGAAACTGTCTGTTAATAACCTCTTTATAAGCGAGAGCGCTCACGTTATCATGCCTTATCACACTGCGCTTGAGGGCGCATCCGAAGATTCAAAGGGCAAGAAGATGATAGGCACCACCAGAAGAGGTATCGGCCCGGCATATGTCGACAAGATGTCAAGATCAGGCATCAGGATGATGGATCTCTTAGATAAAGATATCTTCAAAGAGAAGCTTGATGCAAACCTGCAGATGGTAAATCATATCCTCAGGACTAAATATAACAGCAAAGGCCTTGGGGCAAAAAAGATATATGACGAGTACATGACATATGCGAAATACCTCGCGCCCATGATAGTAAATACATCATTGCTCATTAATAAATTAATAGA
Organism: Thermodesulfovibrionia bacterium; assembly: GCA_030646035.1. Classification (NCBI taxonomy): domain Bacteria; kingdom Pseudomonadati; phylum Nitrospirota; class Thermodesulfovibrionia; species Thermodesulfovibrionia bacterium. The sequence goes on from JAUSMY010000019.1 coordinate 54,495, forward strand.
TCAGGGCAAGAACATACTTTTTGAGGGCGCGCAGGGCACGCTTCTGGACATAGACCACGGGACATATCCTTATGTCACATCTTCAAGCGCATCAGTAGGCGGCGCATGTACCGGACTCGGGGTTAGCCCGATGAAGATAGACGGCGCGCTGGGTATCGTTAAGGCTTACACAACCCGTGTCGGCGAGGGTCCCTTTCCAACTGAGCTTCACTGCGAGATAGGGAAGATGCTTCACATAACAGGCAATGAGTTCGGCGCAACTACAGGCAGGCCGAGAAGGTGCGGATGGCTTGATGCCGTTGCCCTTGAACATTCAATAAGGATAAACGGTTTTACCGGGCTTGCGATCACAAAGCTTGATATACTGGACAGCCTTGATGAGATAAAGGTCTGCACATCTTATAAATACCGTGACGGAAAGAGCTCAAAATATCTCAGTACAAAGGTCATGCCTCAGAGCAATGAGATGCTCAAGAAGTGCGAGCCTGTCTACAAGACCTTCCCCGGCTGGAAGCAGAGCACAAAGGGACTGACGCAATACAAGGATCTTCCAAAGGCGGCAAAGTCATATATAAAGAATATAGAGGAACTCTTGGGCGTAAAGGCGGACATAATCTCCACCGGGCAGAAGAGGGATGAGGTTATAATTATAAGGAATCCGCTTAAGGGAAAAGTTAAGCGTTAAAAGTTTCGGAAATCCGGTTCTTTGCCATATACAGATTTTTGTTATAAGATTTTGTTAAACTAAATACCGTTTTTTATAAGTGGGCCGCTAGCTCAGCTGGTAGAGCACCGCCCTTTTAAGGCGATGGTCGTTGGTTCGATTCCAACGCGGCTCACCATTTTTAAAAAAGACTGTCCCCATCGTCTAGTCTGGCCTAGGACACCGCCCTTTCACGGCGGCGACAGGGGTTCAAATCCCCTTGGGGACGCCAGCACTTCTTTTAGGGAGGCCATTACGGTCTCCCTATTTTTTTTGTATTCTTTTTGCTGTCATTTCATTGCTCTATCGCGATGAATACATGCTATTTGCTGATTATCAGTCATACATCGAATGTCAGGAGCGGGCGGGCAAACTCTTTCAGGATCAAAATGAGTGGACAAAAAGATCCATCCTCACCACCGCGCGAATGGGGTTCTTCTCCTCAGACAGGTCTATACATGAATATTGCAAACACATCTGGAATGTGAAACCGGTGCATATAAGTTTTTGATCTCTATTCTGCCGTCATTCCGGCTTGTCCGGAATCAAGTTTTCACACGAATATATTTTGTGCTTGTATTTCCTTTCCCAGTAAATACGGCTGGCTATATTAATTGCTCGGCAAAAAAATGAAACCAACACTGAAACAAACCATGATTGCTGGCGGCATAATGACTATATGCGGGCCGATTATTGGCGGCGCAGGTTTTGTATTAGGAATGATTAGTGCGGCTGATAACATGGGCAGCTCCACTCTATCGAAAGGGCTCGCGGGAGCTTTAATCTCAACAGCCATTGGCACTTTTGTTGGCCTATTAGGTCTTTATATCTTCATCGCCTCATTTATTATTTGGCTATCTTCTCGATCACGAGAAGCCCAGTCACAGAAAAAACAAGGCGACGTAGCTAATTCGAAATAGACAGATTAGAGACAGATTAGGGTCAGACTTAACTATTGATATTTAGCTGAAAAAAGTAAGATAAATTTGTCATAGTAAATCTTTAAAAGGTTATATGAAAATCACATTCGAATGGGATGAAGTTAAAGCAAAAGCCAATTTCAAAAAACATAAGGTGAACTTTGAGGAAGGCAAATCGATTTTCAATGACCCCTTCTACTCACATTTAAGGATGAAGAGCATTCCATAGACGAAGAACGTTACATTAATATAGGCCTTTCTGTGAATGGCCGAGTATTGGTTTTGACTCATACTGAACGGCAAGGTAAAATACGTATAATAAGTTGCAGGACAGCAACAGCCCATGAAAGGAGATTTTATGAAGAAGGCAGTTTCTAAAGAGATATCAGAAAAAGAAGATATGAGGCCTGAATATGATTTTTCAAAGATGAAGGGTGCAGTGCGAGGGAAATACTTTAAGGCCTATCGCGCCGGCCATAAAGTGGAGATCATTAAAGCAGACGGGACTACTTCGGTAGAATATTTTAAGCTTAAGGAAGGCGCCGTTATGCTCGAACCGGACGTCAGGAAATATTTTTCAAGCTCTGAATCAGTCAATAAGGCGCTTAGGTCATTAATTGCGATTATCCCCTCAAAGAAGCGAGCTGCTGCTCACTCAAAAGGGTAATGCCAATACAGAACCTTCAATTCTACTTAAACACCCTCTTAAATATCTGCCCCACATTCTTTGTGTAATCTTTCAGATTGAATATCTTATCGATCTCTTTATCTGAAAGATACTCTCTTACAACAGCATCTTTATTGAGAAAGTCTTTAAAGTCCTTCCGTTCCTTCCAGCTCTTCATGGCGTTCTCCTGAACGATCGCGTAAGCCTTTTCACGGCTGAGACCTTTTTCAGTGAGACGCAGCATGACCTTTTGAGAGAAGAAGAGGCCGTAGCTCTTGCCTATATTCTCCATCATCTTTTCAGGATAGACCTGCAGGCCTTTGAGTATGCCGGTCAGTCTCGCAAGCATATAATCAACAAGTATCGTGCTGTCAGGGATTATCACCCTCTCAACTGATGAGTGGCTGATGTCTCGCTCATGCCATAGAGGGATGTTCTCCATAGCTGCGACCGCGTTTGCACGGACGATCCTCGAAAGGCCGCTCAGGTTCTCAGAGCCTATGGGGTTGCGTTTATGCGGCATGGCTGATGAACCTTTCTGCCCCTTTGCAAACGGCTCTTCCGCCTCAAGCACTTCTGTTCTCTGAAGATGCCTTATCTCAACTGCCATCTTCTCTATCGAGCCTGCGATGATCGCAAGTGTGTTCATATACTCGGCGTGCCTGTCCCTCTGGATTATCTGCGTTGATACAGGCGCGGGTTTCAGCTTCAGCATCTTGCAGACCTGTGTCTCGATCACAGGAGGAATATTTGAGAATGTGCCGACCGGGCCTGAGAGCTTTCCATAGCTGATAACTTCTCTGGCTGCCTTCATGCGAACAAGGTTGCGCTTCATCTCTTCGTACCATACGGCGAACGTGAGGCCGAATGTCACAGGCTCTGCGTGTATGCCGTGGCTCCTGCCCATCTGAAGGGTCTCCTTATATTTCAGCGCGTTCTTCTTGAGAACAACGAGAAGGTCATTTATGTCATTGATGATAATGTCTGCCGCCTCTCTCATGAGAAGCGCAAGCGCTGTGTCGAGCACATCAGAAGATGTCAGCCCTTTATGTATATACCGCGACTCAGGCCCGACATTCTCATTTACAGATGTGAGAAATGCGATGACATCATGCTTAACGGTCTTCTCTATCTTATCTATGCGCGCTACACTGAACTTCGCGCGTTTCTTAATCACCGCAAGGCTTTTCTTAGGTATCTCGCCCTGTTTCGCCCATGCCTCGCAGGCTGCTATCTCAACATCAAGCCACTTCTGGTAGCGGTTATGCGGCTCCCAGATGCTTCCCATCTTCTCTCTTGTATAACGCTGTATCAAAATATCCTCCCTGTTATGACTGCTTATCTTCCTTCTGAAAGCCTGTCTATAAGGTACGAAGGAAGCCCCGCGTCCTTCATCTTCTTTTGTGTTAATAATATATCATAAGCCGCCCTCTTTATTGTTACGGAATCAGTATCAAAGATGGCATAAGAGGCATCAGGGTTTCCGTCCCTCGGCTGGCCGACGCTGCCTGCATTGATGATATAGCGGCAGCCGGGCTTTATCTCTGAATGGCCTGGATAGATAGTTATCTTTCCGCCTGGAGCCATCTCTATAATGGCAGGTTTATGGGTGTGCCCTATAAAGCAGTTTGTCTCACTGAAAAACTTAAAGTTGGCATCAGCATCTTTGGCTTTCTGAAGATATTCCCACTCTTCAGGTTCTTTAGGCGAGGAGTGAACAAGATAGATGCTCCTGCTTTTGATAGTGGATGTGAGAGGAAGGCTGCTTAAAAATGCCTTGTTCTCTTCGCTCAGCACACCGGTTGTCCATTGAATTGCCGCTTTGGCATGATTGTTAAAACAGCTTATATCTGTCATGCCGACAGCTCCATGGTCATGATTGCCTGCGATAAGGATATCCGCAAACTTTCTTAAGGTATCAATACATTCATTCGGGTCAGGCCCGTAACCAACAATATCTCCGAGGATGATGACCTTATCAACCTTGTCCGCCTTGACCTTCTCGATCACGGCGTTCAGTGCTTCAAGGTTGCTGTGTACATCAGATATCAACGCATAGCGCATATTTTGATTATACCCGAATCTAAAAAGAGAGCAGAAAAAAAGAAGAACGGCAGCGGTTATTATTCTTTAAGCTTGAGCTTATATATCCTGTCAAGGATGCCGTTTATAAACGGCGCCGAGTCTTCTGTGGAATATTTTTTGGATATCTCAACAGCCTCGTTTATCGCTACGGCAGGAGGGATATCTTTCCGATAAACCAGCTCATAAGCCGACGCTCGGAGTATGTTCCTGTCAACAACCGACATCCTGTCAACCGTCCAGTTATCCGCAGCGCGCGCTATGATCTCGTCAAGCCGGGGCATATGCTCACGCGTGCCTTTGATAATGGCATGGGCGAACTCCATCGTCTCTTCATCCTCTTTAGTGCCTGACCAGAATTCGCTCAGGGTCTCGCCGGTAAGGTCACTGTTGGTGAAATCAAGCTGGAAGAGTATCTGAAGGGCGCATTCCCTTGCCTTGCGCCTACTCATGAAGACAGGGAACAGGGTTTAGGGACAAGGGCGTAAACTTTAATTGATAACTCATAACTTTTTTAATAGCTGCGCCATCTCGATGGCGACTAATGCAGCGTCCCAGCCTTTGTTGCCGCTCTTTGAGCCTGCCCGCTCAACAGCCTGCTCAATATTGTCTGTGGTCAAAACGCCGAATGATATAGGCACCCCGGTTTCAAGTGATGCTGAGGCAACGCCTTTTGCTGCTCCGGATGCGACATATTCAAAATGAGGTGTGGCTCCGCGGATGATAGTTCCCAGGCAGATCACGGCATCATAGGTTTTTTTTGCAGCAAGTATCTTGGCTGCAAGCGGTATCTCAAAAGCGCCCGGAACCTTTACGATATCGATATCCCCTTCGGCAGCCCCGTGCCTAAGCAGCGCATCCAGCGCGCCTTCAAGGAGCTTATTATTAATAAAGTCATTAAAACGGCTGACCACTATGCCGAACTTGAGCCCTTTTGCCTGAAGCTGACCTTCGTAAGTTTTCATTAAATCCTCCTTAAAGCTTGTTATCTGTATTATATTTTTTCTAAAAGATGTCCGAGTTTCTTCTTTTTGACTTTGAGGTAACCTATATTTCTTTTATGCGGAGTAGTTTCGATCTGCACCCTGTCCACCATCTTCAGGCCGTAGCCTTCAAGCCCTATTATCTTCTTCGGGTTATTGGTTATCAGGCGCATCTTTCTGATGCCGAGGTTGACGAGTATCTGGGCTCCGATGCCGTAATCCCTCAGGTCAGGCTTGAACCCGAGCTTAATATTTGCCTCGACCGTATCAAGGCCGCCGTCCTGAAGCTCGTATGCCTTGAGCTTGTTTGCAAGCCCGATGCCCCTTCCTTCCTGCCTCATGTAGAGGAGCACTCCCTTGCCTTCCTTCTTTATCATATCCAGGGACTTTTGGAGCTGTCCGCCGCAGTCGCATCTCTTTGAACCAAAGACATCGCCTGTAAGGCATTCGGAGTGAACCCTGACGAGAACATTGTCTTCGGGAGAGATATCACCTTTGACAAGCGCAATATGTTCTGATTTGTCCACCATATTCCCAAATACGATGGCTGTCATATCTCCGCCGTGTTTTGTAGGTATCTTTGCCGTGGCAATCCTTGTAACAAGGCTCTCATTCTGCATCCTGTACTGAATAAGGTCTTTTATCGTGACCATCTTGAGTTTATGTTTCTTGGCGAACTTCGCAAGCTGCGGCACCCTTGCCATTGTGCCGTCGTCATTCATTATCTCGCAGATGACTCCTGCGGGATAGAGGCCGGCAAGCCTTGCAAGGTCAACAGAGCCCTCGGTCTGTCCTGCGCGCTGAAGCACTCCGCCCGGCTGTGCCCTAAGCGGGAAGGTGTGTCCCGGCCTTGCAACATCTTCAGCACCGCATTTTGGATTGATAGCTGTCTTGATCGTCTTTGCGCGGTCAGCTGCTGATATTCCGGTTGTGACGCCTTTTTTCGCCTCTATTGAAACGGTGAAGGCGGTGCCGAAATGAGAGGTGTTAAACTCTGACATCATGGGCAGCCTGAGCTCTTCAACCCTTTCAGGCGTAAGCGACAGGCATATAAGCCCCCGTCCGTGTGTCGCCATGAAGTTTACCGCCTGCGGTGTGACCTTGTCAGCCGCCATTGTGAGGTCTCCCTCATTCTCCCTGTCCTCGTCATCGACGAGCACGATCATGTTACCCTTCTTTATCTCTTTTATGGCATCTTCAATTTTATCGAACTTATATTTGCTCCGCATTATTATCTTTTAGCTCCTTATTATTTCAGCCTGTGAACCCTTTTTCCCTGAGCAGTTCGCCAAAGTCCTTCTTATTGTCAGCATTTAAGAGGAACTTTTCAACATACTTGCCGATAATGTCTATCTCTATATTGACCGTATCCCCTTTGTCTTTGCCGCCTATGTTCGTGGCGGTAAGCGTGTGGGGGATGATCGCCACACTGAAAGACCTGCTGTCCAAACCTGTCACGGTAAGGCTTATGCCGTCTATCGCGACAGAACCTTTCTTTACGATATACCTTAATATTTCAGAAGGCGCTTCAAAAGTATAGAATGTATACTCTCCCTCGCGCTTCTTTTCCCTGATCTTCCCGGCCGCATCAACATGGCCTGTGACCATATGCCCTCCCAGACGGTCTGAGAGCCTGAGGGCGCGTTCGAGATTTACTTTCTGATTCACCTTCAGCCCGCCGAGATTGGTGCTTTGCATCGTCTCGGGAGAGACATCAAATATGATATCTTTTTTATCGGTCGTCGCGGTAAGGCAGACGCCGTTGACCGCTATGCTGTCGCCTATCCTGACCTCCATGTCAGTTGACGGCTTCATGGAGAGCCTCATGCCGTTCGAGGTCTTCTCAATGGAAGTAATATTGCCCAATGCTTCAACAAGTCCGGTAAACATTATTTGCTTGTATCTATATGGAATGTATAGGTCTTCTGATATAAAGGGTAAAAAGGGAAGTATTGCACAGTATCTTCCCAGCTGATCCTTGCGGTATATTTCTCAGTTGCCAGCTCAAGTTCCACATCTTCATCGCTAACAGGAATGTCGTATTCATCTACAAGCCTCATGATCCTCTTCATCACATCCTTGGGCTTATCGTTCTGGGTTACTATCTCCATGCTCGCCTTCATCTCGTTCTTGAACATATGGTAATTGTAGTTAGGCATAAATGTGAGATAAAAAGAGTATGCTATTACGAGACTAAAAAGTACGACAAAAATATTTTTAACCATTTCAACCCCCTTTATTCGTATAAGGATAAATTCAGGTTATTGTTTAATGCAGGGACATGCCTAACCTGCCCCATCTTATCTTGCTGAGCAGGTTCCCTGTGTTGTCCCATGACCAGTATATTATAAATGCCTTGCCTTTAATATCACCTATATTCACCGTCCCCCAGAAGCGGCCGTCGTGGCTGTTGTCGCGGTTATCTCCCATAACAAAGAACTTGTTGGCGGGGATCGTTATCGGGCCGAAGTTGTCCCTGGTTGTCACGTCAGCGCTGAATACAGAACTGTCGCTGTGTATCTTAAATGGTTCTGAAAGCGCGAGCCCGTTCACATATACAGCCTTATCCTTTATCTCTACAGTATCACCACCGACAGCTATGATCCTTTTTATAAAGTCCCTGCACTCGCCGCTGAAGAAGGCAAAAGGATTTTTCGTGTCCAGCACCTTGTTAAACCGGGCCGGTATGCTTATGCCGAGGCCTTTGCACTCGTCCTTCTCTTTGTCGCCGGGAAATTCAAATACAATGATATCCCCCTTTTTAGGGGAGCTGAAGGTAAGGAAACGCGTATCTGAGAGCGGGGGCTTGACCCCGTAAATGAACTTGTTAACGAGGAGATGGTCGCCTATCAAAAGAGTCGGTATCATTGAACCTGAGGGTATCTTGAACGCCTGCACAACAAATCCCCTGATAATAATTGCAAGTATTACAGCTATTATTATCGCCTCTGCGTATTCTCTTGACTTTGATTTATTGACCGGCTCTTTTGATGCCAATTTAACCTTTCCGAAATTTTGATTTAAAATCTTATCTATTTTACTTTAAGCACAGATAAAAAAGCCTCTTGCGGAACCTCAACCCTTCCCACCTGCTTCATGCGGCGTTTGCCTTCCTTCTGTTTTTCAATGAGCTTTCTTTTTCTTGTGATGTCGCCGCCGTAACATTTTGCTATGACGTTCTTCTTTAACGCCTTTATGGTCTCTCTTGCTATGACCTTGTTGCCTATTGCAGCCTGGATGGCAATCTCGAACATCTGCCTGGGGATGACCTTCCTGAGCTCCTCGGTCACCTGTTTGCCCTTTTGAAATGCCCTGTCCTTGCGGATGATCATTGAGAGGGCGTCAACAGGCTCGCCGTTCAGGAGTACGTCAAGCTTGATAAGTTTTGATTCTCTGTATCCGACAAGCTCATAGTCCATGGAGGCGTAGCCGCTTGAACAGGATTTTAGTTTATCATAAAAATCCCATAAGATTTCACTCAGCGGAAACTCATAAGTGACCACGACCCTGTCTTTCCCGATATAGCTGAAATCTTTCTGAACACCGCGCTTCTCCTGGCATAGTTCAAATACAGGGCCTATGAATTTTGCAGGCACAAAGATTATCGTCTTTACAAACGGTTCTTCCATCATTGCGTAATTCTCAGGCAGCTTTGCCGGGCTGTCCAGGTTCAAAACCGTTCCATCGGTATTCGTGACCCTGTAGACAACTGTAGGGGCTGTATTTATCAGAAGAAGATTGAATTCCCTCTCAAGTCGTTCCTTCACTATGTCCATGTGCAGGAGGCCGAGGAAGCCGCAGCGGAAACCAAAACCAAGGGCTGCGGAAGATTCCGGCTCAAACGCAAATGAGGAGTCATTGAGTTTGAGTTTGTCCAGTGCGTCTTTTAGTATCTCATACTGGTTCGTCTCTACCGGATAGATGCCGCAGAAGACCATGGGCTTGATCTCTTTATAGCCGGGGCACGCTTCGGAAGCTGGTTTTTTTGTATCTGTGATCGTATCGCCCACCCTTGTGTCAACAACATCCCTGATGCCGGCGATTATATACCCGACCTCTCCTGCCTCAAGCTTGTCAACGCTCTTTCTGGCGGGGATGAAGACTCCGACCTCAAGCACATCAAAGATCTTGCCGGTAGCCATGAACTTTATGTTCGATCCTTTTCTTACGCTTCCTTCAAAGAGCCGGACAAGCACAATAACACCCTGATAGGCGTCAAACCACGAATCAAAGACCAGGGCCTTTAACGGCTGCTCTATTTTATCGGCAGGCGGAGGGACTCTCCTGACCACTGCTTCAAGTATGTCACGGGTTCCGATGCCCTCTTTGGCTGAGGCTAATATCACGTCGCTGCAGTCGATGCCGAGCGATTCCTCGATCTGTTCCCTGACCCTCTCAGGATCGGCATTCGGCAGGTCGATCTTATTTATCACAGGGATGATCTCAAGATTATGCTCTGACGCAAGGTAGGCATTTGCGACCGTCTGCGCCTCGACACCCTGTGTTGAGTCAACGATCAGCAGGGCGCCTTCACATGATGCAAGGCTGCGGGAGACCTCATAGGCAAAGTCAACATGCCCCGGCGTGTCTATCAGGTTTAATATATACTGCCTGCCGTCTAAAGCTGTATAGTTCAGCCTTACGGGTGTGGCCTTTATTGTGATCCCGCGTTCCTGCTCAAGGTCCATGCTGTCAAGCACCTGCTTTTTCATCTCTCTCTGAGAGAGGGTGCCGGTGAATTCAAGGATACGGTCAGCGAGTGTGGATTTGCCGTGGTCTATATGAGCTATGATGCAGAAATTTCTGATGTTGTTTACAGGCATGTAGGTTAAGCCGTTGCCTTGAAGATAAGTCCGGCAGCGCCTATAGATCCGCACTCTTCAGTAAGAGTGCTTTTGATTATTTTAACATTGGCATACAGGGGGTCAAAGGAGCGTTTTGAGGCCTCCTGCTGCAGGTCCTGCATAAAGAGTTCCCAGGCGCCTACAAGCCCTCCTCCGATTATTACAGCATCAGGGCTCAGGAGATTTATCAGGTTTGCGATCCCTATGCCGAGATATTGCCCGAATTCCCTGAAGGCCTTGCGGCAGAGGCTGTCGCCGTCAAGCGCGGTCTTATAAATAAGCTCCGGAGTTATTTTGTAGAAGCTGCCGCCGCAGGATTCGGTCAGTATGCTCGCCTCGCCCTTCTCAAGGGATGATATGACCTTTTCCATGATCGCCCTTCCTGATGCGTAAGACTCAAGACAACCGAGGTTGCCGCATGTACATAACCTGCCGTTCGGTTCAATAACCATATGCCCGGTTTCAAACGCCCCGGTAAAGAGTTCACCATTATATATAAAACCGCTTCCCAGGCCTGTGCCGAGGGTAAGCATGATGAAGCTGTTAAAGTTCTTTCCAACTCCAACCCATTTTTCGCCGTATGCGCAAGTATTGGCATCATTGTCAACATTAACAGGCAGAGAAAATTCCTTTTCAAAAGCCTCTTTTATATTGAAGCCATTTATGGAAGGTATATTCGGGGATTCGATAACAATCCCTCTTTTGCTGTCAATAAGCCCTGCGATCCCTATGCCTATGCCGACGATCTCTGTTGCTGATGATGCAGGAGAGAGCAAAGCAATGACAGATTCTTCTTTTAAAAACCCCTTTAATACCCCGGTAAAGAGATCTGCGGCAGTGACAGATAAATTTTTCGGTACAGAAGGCGTTGGATATTTACGGCTGGCAAGTACAGCGCCTTCTTTAGAAACTATGACAATCTTTATATTTGTCCCGCCTATGTCAACTCCGATCGCAACTTTCAAGGCTTTCTCCTGTATTATCATTCTATAAAGAAGCTGTTTAAATTAAGGACACCTATATTATCACATAGAAAATTATTGTGTAAAGTTAAGCGCTAAAGCGGAATTCCGGTTCATGTCAAGATAGGACAGCCTTTTTTGACATATATATATGGAAGATTTAAAATCAATGATTCGTAAAAAATCAAATTACACAGATGAGAAAATATTGTTCTTTAACAAAAAGAGACAGAGATGGTTATAGGGCAGTAAGGTGATGATCGATCCTCTTGAATTAATCGCTTTGTCTGTCCTGCTGCCATTGCTGTATATTTTATTTGTACCGCTTTTGAAGTGGAACCAGCGTATTTTAATCAATTCATGTTTCCTCCTCTCTTCAGTTGCGTCAATACTCGGCATCGCAGGAGGCATCTGGGCTGTCGGCAGCGGCATTACCAGTCAGATAGTCCTTCCGTTAGGGCTTCCTGACCTCCCGTTCCACCTCAGGCTTGATCCCCTTGCCGGGTTCTTTATCACCGTCATATGCCTGCTATCATTTTTTATATCAATCTATTCCATGGGCTATATCAAGGGATATCTCGGGCGCAGGCCTGTAACAAGCCTTGTTGTCTTTTATTGCCTCTTTCTTGCCGGCATGATGATGGTTGTGCTGGCTGATGACGCCCTCTTCTTTATGATCTCTTGGGAGGTCATGGCAGCGGCTTCATACTTCCTTGTAATGTTTGAAGATGACCGCATAGAGAACAGGAGGGCCGCATTTCTATATCTGACAATTGCGCATGTAGGAGCTATGGCGATCCTTTTATCATTTGGCGTCATGGCAGGGCTTGCGACTGGTTTTGAAAGTTTCAACGGCTATACTTTTGACGCCATGCGGCAGGCGGAGTTTCCCCTGACATGGGCTGCAGTGGCATTTTTCCTGGCGTTCTTCGGGTTTGCCGCAAAGGCAGGCGTAATTCCTCTGCATGTATGGCTGCCTGAGGCGCATCCTGTTGCGCCGTCCAATATTTCCGCGCTCATGAGCGGTGTGATGCTCAAGACCGCTATCTACGGAATAATTCGTGTGTCATTTGATCTCATCAGGGTATTCCCGTGGTGGTGGGGAGCGATAGTGCTGATATTCGGCCTTATATCCGCTGTCATGGGTGTGCTCTATGCACTGATGCAGAATGATCTGAAGAGGCTTCTGGCATACTCGAGCGTAGAGAATGTCGGTATCATTTTGATCGGCATCGGATTGTCCATGATATTTACTTCATTTAACATGCCCCTGATGGCGGCGCTCGCGCTCATAGCCGGGCTTTATCATACAATGAATCACGCTATGTTCAAAGGCCTGCTGTTTATGGGGGCAGGCGTTGTGCTCCACGCTACAAAAGAGCGCAACATGGAAGAGATGGGCGGGCTGATACACCGCATGCCGTGGACCGCTGCGCTCTTTCTTGTCGGCTGCGTCTCCATCTCCGCGCTGCCTCCTTTTAACGGGTTTGTGTCAGAGTGGCTGACCTTGCAGGCCTTTCTGCTTTCACCTGCCCTGCCGATCCCAATGCTCCGGCTGCTGATACCGCTTGGCGCTGCGCTTCTGGCCTTGACAGGCGCGCTCGCCGCCGCCTGTTTTGTAAAGGCATTTGGAGTCACTTTTCTTGGACACTGGAGAGGCCGCAGGAACCCGCGCATCAATGAGGGGAGCTGGTTTATGCGTTCAGGTATGATATTAGCAGCGCTTTCGTGTCTCGCCCTCGGGATACTTCCTACTTTTTTTATTAGCTGGCTGGATAATATCCCGGCACAGCTGATAGGAACAAAGATCAATGCTTCAACCGGAGCTTACGGCTGGATATGGCTGACGCCGGTTGCGCCTGAGAGGGCTTCATATTCAGGCATCTCAGTCTTTTTCGGCTTACTCTTTGTCGTAGCCGCAACATATATTGTCCTGCACATAAGGCGCAGCTCTGTAACAAGGGTGCCCATCTGGGACTGCGGTTTTCAAAAGCTTAACCAGAGAATGCAGTATAACTCCACATCCTTTGCAATGCCTCTGCGCAGGATATTCGGATTCCTTTTTAATATCAAAGAAGGAGTAAAGCTTATTCCGCAGCAGGCTGGACATAACGCTTTTCCCAGGAGGATAAATTATTCTCTCCGTATCAGAGACCGCTTCTGGGGCTGGCTATATATGCCGATCATTCAATCGAGTTTCTGGGTAGCGCGGCAGGCAGGCAGGCTTCAGCAGGGGCGAATTCAGGTGTATCTCATATATTCTTTTATAACTATCATTGTGCTGTTGATCTTCTCAAGATGAAATTTTACAGATTCATAATAGAAATAGTTCAGATAGCTATGCTTCTCGCATGCGCGCCCGCATTTACGGGATGGGTGAGGATGCTGAAGTGCTGGTCGCAGGGCCGCACAACAGCAGGCCTGTTCCAGCCTTACAGAGATCTTGCGAAATTATTTTCAAAAGATATGATACTGGCTGACAATGCGACATGGATATTCCGTTTTACTCCTTATCTCGTATTCGGGACCGCTGTGCTCGCGGGCGCTATCATCCCCATGCTCTCTATCCTCCCGATAGCATCTACTGCGGACGTAATTGTGCTTGTCGCGCTCTTTGCCATAGCGCGTTTTTTCACAGCGCTCGCAGGCATGGATATGGGAACGGCCTTCGGCGGCATGGGGTCAAGCCGCGAAATGACGATAGCATCCCTTGCCGAACCCGCAATGCTCATGGCTATCTTCACGGTCTCTCTGGCCACAGGGTCAACCTCCCTGTCGCATATGGTGGAGGTGATATACAGCGGGCAGACCGTTATAAGGCCTTCCATAGGATTCGCCATGCTTGCTTTTATATTGATCGCGCTGGCTGAGACCGGCAGGATACCGGTGGATAATCCTGCAACGCACCTTGAGCTCACCATGATCCATGAGGCCATGATACTTGAATATTCAGGCAGGCACCTCGCACTTATTGAATGGGCCGGCATGATGAAGCTTTTTCTTTTTGTAATGATAGGGATCGCAACATTTGCTCCGTGGGGGATCGCGGAATCAGGGGATATTAGCATACTCGCTGTCGCATTCCTTTTCATGGTTTTGAAACTTGTATTCATAGGAATAGGGCTTGTGCTGATAGAGACAGGGCTTGCGAAGATGAGGATATTCCGGCTGACAGATTTCCTCGGTGCCGCGTTCCTGCTGGCAACGCTCGGCATGCTCTCTTATTTTATGCTGGAGTAAAATAAATAATAACCCCCTCTGCCCCCCTTAATTTAAGAGGGATGATTTCCCCTCTCTTTGACAAAGAGAGGGCAGGGAGAGTTAATAGAATCAGAAAAAATGAATATAGAAATTGCTATTAAATTAACAAGTTTTCTCGCGGCATTCGTGCTGCTCACCGCATTCGGCATGCTGGTGCAGAGACGGATGTACGGCCTTGTAAACCTGTTCGCGTGGCAGGGGTTCTTTCTCTCTATAAATACCGCCATAGTCGGTTTTGTCGCCGGGAAGCATCACCTTTATATCTCTTCCGCGCTCACGCTGATGCTGAAGGTTATCCTGCTGCCGTATATCCTGCATGTGCTCATACGGCGGCTTAAACTTCAGAAAGAGATAGAGGTAGTTGTAAATATCCCGATGACCATGCTGATAGGCATAGCCCTTGTCATATTCTCTTATCACCTGACCGCGCCTGTCAGAGAGCTTTCAACTCTTGTAACGCGTTCGACGCTGGCTGTCGCGCTTGCCACCGTCATGATAGGAATGCTTATGATGATAACGAGAAAACATGCCGTCACCCAGATAATAGGATTTCTCGCTATGGAGAACGGCCTCTTCTTCGCAGCCACCAGCGCGACATACGGTATGCCGCTTGTAGTTGAACTCGGGGTCGCACTTGATGTCCTTATAGCTGCGTTTATATTCGGGATATTCTTTTTTCATATACACACTACATTTGACAGCCTTGATGTTGAACAGATGGAAAGGCTGAAAGAGGATGACTGATAAAATGGAGCAGGCGTGATACTTCTTACATTATTGCTCGTGCCGCTTGTTGCCGCTGTCATACTTGCATTCGTAGGCGACAGAAGGCTGGCGCCTGAGATAAATATCCTGGGTTCTGCTGCCACGTTTGCGGCAGGTGTGGGACTGGCTTTGCAGGTGTATGAGAATGGGCCCATGCTGGCAGGCGGGAAGTTCTTCTTTGTTGACGCCTTTAATGTCTACCTGGCGGTCCTCACCTCTTTTGTCTCCATGACAACAGCCATCTTCAGCAGGCGGTACATGAGGAGGGAGAGGGAGCATGGGCGTGTCGGCCATCTGGGCATGCGTTTTTATCACGCGATGTTTCAGCTCTTCATCTTTGCGATGCTACTCTGCCTTTTGACAAATAATATCGGCGTGCTCTGGATCGCGATGGAGCTTGCCACATTGTCCACGGTATTGCTCGTATCCTTATACAGAACGCCGACCGCTATCGAGGCGGCATGGAAATACTTTATACTCTGCGGCGTTGGTATCTCACAGGCGCTCTTTGGAACGGTGCTCCTCTACTTTGCAGCTGAAAAGGTGCTCGGCGAAGGCGGTGAGGCGCTGCTCTGGACAAACCTGAACCAGGTGAGCGGAAGCCTTGAACCCACTGTTCTTTCGTTAGCGTTCGTCTTTCTCATGGTCGGTTACGGCACAAAGGTAGGCTTGGTGCCTATGCATAACTGGCTGCCGGATGCGCATAGTGAAGGCCCCACTCCCATATCAGCCGTGCTTTCAGGACTGCTGTTGAATGTAGCGCTATACGCTCTGGTGCGGTGCAAGGTGCTTGTGGACGGCTCTACTCATACACACCATGCGGGCAATATAATGATGGGCTTCGGCCTTCTCTCGATACTCGTAGCTGCTTTTTCGCTCCTCAGGCAGAAGGATATAAAGCGCATGTTCTCATATTCATCAATAGAGCATATGGGCATCGCGACATTCGCCTTCGGCCTTGGAGGCCCTATCGCCACTTTCGGCGGGCTTCTGCACATGCTTGTGCACAGCCTGGCAAAGTCATCCATATTTTTTACCGTAGGCCACGCCTCGCAGATGCACAGGACACAGGAGATGGACAAGATCAAAGGACTTTTCAAAGGCAACCCTCTTGTAGGATGGGGCATGATGTTCGGGGTGATGGCTATCGCAGGCATGCCGCCGTTTGGGATATTCACAAGCGAGTTCCTTATATTGACAGCGACGATAAAGGACGCGCCTATGTTAACGCCGTTTCTTCTGCTGGGGCTTGCGGTGGCATTTGCCGCGCTCTTCAGAAAAGTTCAGCCCATGGTCTCAGGCGAGATTCCTTCTTATCAGAAGTTTCTCAAGGTCGCGCATGTGCCTGTGCTGCTGCATCTGATACTGGTCTTTATTCTCGGCATTTATCTGCCGGATTTTCTCAGTAAATGGTTTCATACCGCTGCGGAGCTGATCAAATGAGCGTACTGTTAGATGCGATAAAATCCTCTCTCGGATCAGATGCCGGATGTGACGAATGCCGGTATACGGCATCAATGTTGTTCTGCAGCGTGCCGAGGGAGAGATTTGTCGATGCTGCTAAAGCGATGAGAAAGGTACATGCCCTGCTCGTTGCCGAATGGGCAGCAGATGAAACTCCGTTCAACAGGGGCTTCGGAATATACGCCTGTTACAGATGGGGTGCGGAGTATTTGATCGTTAAGACAGAGGCGCCGTTTGAAGACCCGGCATTCCCGACTCTCACAAAACAGTTCCTTCCGGCATACCGCTTTGAACGGCAGATCAAGAGCCTTATGGGCGTTACTGCCGCAGGGCATCCTGACTCAAGGCCCTGGATAAAGTTTGAAGACTGGCCTGAGGACGCATGGCCGCTAAGAAAATCTTTTGACGCGTCAAAGCCGATGCCTCGTGTTGCAGGTGAATATAAATTTTTAAGCGCAGAGGGTGAGGGTGTTTATGAGATACCTGTTGGGCCTGTGCACGCAGGGATAATTGAACCGGGACATTTCCGCTTTCAGGCTGTTGGAGAGGATATCCTTAATCTTGAGGAGAGACTCGGATATGTTCATAAGGGGATTGAGAAAAAGTTTGAGTCGCTTTCGTGGAAAGATGGATCAAGGCTTGCGGGCCGGGTCTCAGGAGATACAACCGCTGCGCACAGCCTCGGCTATTGCATGGCGCTGGAGTCCATGACCGGATGCAAAGTGCCTGAACGGGCGCAGTGGCTGCGCGCGCTCTTTCTTGAGAGGGAGCGAATAGCCAACCACCTTGGAGACCTCGGCGCCATATGCAATGACGCCGCATTCGCCTTCATGCTCTATCAGATGTCGAGGCTTAGGGAGATCATGCTGCGCACCAATCACGAGCTCTTCGGCCACAGGTTCATGATGGACAGGATCATCCCCGGAGGCATTGCAGTTGATATTGAAGCAGATGGAAAGGAATTGATACTCTCCGAGCTGAAACAGATTGCAAAGGAGTTCAACAGGCTCGTGAAGATCTATGATCAGAATTCATCACTTGAAGACAGGGTGAGGGATACCGGCATACTTATTCCTGACAAGGCGAGAAGGCTCTGCCAGGTTGGGATAGTGGCAAGGGCAAGCGGCCTGAACCTCGACTGCCGCACACAGAACCCTTTTCCGCCATATGACCGCATCAAAGTGAATGTGCCTGTTCTTATCTCAGGCGATGTCCATGCGCGCGCATGGGTCAGGGTTGAAGAGGTAAGAGAATCAATACGCATCATACGCGAGATACTGAATACGCTTCCATCAGGAGCGATATCATCAGACGTCGGCCTTCCATCTCCTGATACATACGGATTTTCCGCTGTTGAGGGATGGCGCGGAGAGATAGTTTACTGGCTTCAGTCAGGGCCGAAAGGCGAGGTCAACAGATGCATGGTGAGAGACCCTTCCAGCGTCAACTGGCTCGGGCTTGAGCAGGCTGTGCTTGGCAACATCGTGCCTGACTTTCCGCTCTGCAATAAAAGTTTTAACCAGTCTTATTCAGGGAATGACCTATGATAAGGATACTTAAACAGATATTCAGGACAGGAATTGTGACAGAGCCGCTTCTGCCGGAGGTTGACGCTGAGATTCAGGAAGTCGGCGCAGAACTGAAAAAGGCTATTGGGAAACGTTTCAGCAGGAGCCTTACGATCAGGCAGGTGGACGCAGGCTCATGCAACGGGTGCGAGCTTGAGATACATGCGATAAATAATCCGATCTATAACTGCGAGAGATTCGGCATCCACTTCACCGCATCGCCGAGGTTCGCGGATATGCTTCTGGTCACAGGCCCTGTGACGAGGAATATGGAGATAGCCCTGCGCAGAACTTATAACGCAACGCCACATCCGAAACTTGTTGTCGCTGTCGGCGACTGCGGATGCAACGGCGGAATATTCGGCGAGAGCTACGCATCCCTCGGCGGAATTGACAAGGTCATACCAGTAGATGTTGTCATCCCCGGATGCCCGCCAACCCCGGCTGCGATCCTCAATGGGATACTCAGAGCGGTAGGGAACAGATAATTATGGAAGTCGGACTTCCATAATCACCACTCCATCGTCTCAAGGTATTTTCGCAGGATGGATACGGTGCGGAACTTCTTGAGTATCATTGAATGCTTCAGGCCGCAGCAAATCTGTTTTATGAAAGCAGGATGCCTGGAATAGTATCTTGCACCTCCGAGCGAGTCATAAAAGACCCTGATAAGGTCGACTATATCACTCTGCTGATTTTCGCTCTTCGTCGCCTCCCAGTGGTAAAAGTCTAGCAGCTTAACCTCAAATGAGAGCCCTGAACGGCTGACGATTATATTGTCCAGATGCAGGTCGCCGTGATATTCATTGTATTGATGCACCTGCTCGATCCCTTTTGCCAGGATGTGCAGAAGATGTACCGCCTCAAAGGGATGGAGCCGTTTGCCCGGGAGATTCTTTAAAAAACTTGAGAGCCCCTCTCCTTTGACGTATTCAGATATCAGAGCGGTGATCGTGGCTTTTTCGAATGTGAATGTCTCTCCTGCGTGGTATTTGATAAGCATGGGGCAGTGGCGCAGCTTGTGGAGCTTCTTCGCGTAACGCATGGAAGTCTTGCTGCCGATATCCCGCTTCGGGTAAAAGAGCTTCGCCGTCCTCTCTATGCCTGTGCGGAGCTCAGCGATCTTATATACCTCGCCCTCCCATCCCTCACCGAGCTTTGAGACGACCTTGTATTTTCCGGCGATTATGTACCCCGGCTGCAGGTTAAAAGAATCAATTGTCTTCATTTGTTTGTAAATGGATTATATACGGTTTTATCTGGGATGGGCAATATCTTGTTCTGATTTGTGTCCAGGTATAACCTTTGATCCTCCGGCGGATCTGCCGTCAGGCACTCATACTGCAGACATTATCAATGCCGTGAAAGCGGGGGACAAATTAAGGCAAGAGAGAACTTTTAGTTCCCGAAGAGATTCGGCAGGATGAATGTATCGTACTTTGTCACAAGGCTTTTTATGTTGAGGTATTTCAGGTCAGTGCTTCTTTTTGTGCTGAAGCCGAGTTTCTTGAAATCAAGGATGCCCTTTTCAGAGTGGCACTCATTGCAGACGATGCTCACCTCTTTCTTTGCTATATCCTTGTGAAATAATTTTAACTTTCTCTCTTTCTCTTCCTTGCCCATGCTGTCCCACTTCTCAAGAAATCCGATTGCTTCGTTATTGTCCATTACATTCAGCGCAGGCCTCTTCTCACCGCCCACAACGGAATAGACCGTTATTCTGGATATCATGGCATCATGCCTCTCAACCTTGCCTGTCTTCTGGTTATAGAAAGAGGCATACGGCCTGCCTTTGAACTTTACATCTTCAGGGCTTTTCCATTCATATGCCGCTTGTTTTATTTTGCTCTTGTCCAGATGGCATACCTCGCATACTACATAACCTGTGTGCATATTAAGGAACGCGCTTACCTTCTTGTTGCCGGAATGGGGATACAAAGTGTGGCAGGCAGCGCAGGATGAATCATTCTGCAGGTTTGAGATGAGGAAATGCTGGCCTTCATGGAATTTAGCCGGATCAGCTTTCATGGCGAGTATCTTTGCTTTATCTTTCTGATGGCACTCTTTTACGCAGTTGATCTTTATCCTGGGGTTATGCGGGATCTCTGTTATATCCGCATGGCATTCCTTGCATCCGACCTTAGCGTGCGAAGATGCCGCGTATTTATCTTCATCAATATGCAGCATCTTGAACTTGACCGGGGTCTCCTGCCTTACGAGGCCGGGGTACTGGTGGCATGTGAGGCATCCATCTTTATCAAAACCAATGGAGATACCGGGCATGCATAAAAAAATCATCCAGGCAATTATCAGGGAAATATATTCTTTCATATGGAAAAATCAGGCCGGAGAAAAAAGACGATGTAATAAACTGAAAAAAATCAAGACGGCCTTATAACACCCTTCTTCAACATCATATCTCTTATCCTGCTTACATGCTCTTGTTCAGCTGCAAGCACCTTGCCGAAATCCGCGCTTGACGATATCTTGTTCTCAGACATCATTCCGCTTATAAGGTTGTTGATAAATATCTCAACCATCGTCTCTTCAAGCTCTAACGCTATTCTTAGCGCTTCCTCAAGCGAGACTTGGCGCTGCCTGATCCTGAAGTTAATGTTATTGGCAAACTCCAGTGTCTTCACCACAAAAGGCAGTGAAGGCGGGTGCATATCCGGCGGGAGCATGGCGCCGTCAAAAAGATTCAATGTTTCTATCAGAAATACAGAATGTTCAACCTCATCGTTATGAAGCTCTTCCCAGAAATGCCTCTCTTCAGGGAACATCCTCATGAAAGAACCGTATATTGACGCTACGGCATGCTCCACAGCGATGCATCCATTTATTCTGTCTTTTTGCTCGAAATTCATAATCAAAGTATATATCAAAAGAGGCACATAAGCCAGAGGCCTATTTTATGTTGTCATTAAATTTGGCAAGCAGATCCTTCTTCTTCACCCTGCCGTTAAGTGTCGAACCGTCTTCAAACTCAAATACCGGGATGTCAAACCTGTAGAGCTCGTAAAGCTCATCACTTGATTCGATGTTGACCTTATTGATGATGATGCCGTGCCTCTCCTTAAGGCCGTTCAGCATCTCCTCGGCAGCATCACAGAGCCAGCATCCTTCTTTATAGTAGAAGGTCAGTTTGACCATCGTTACTCCCTCCACCGCACAGTCAATATTATTGAATCCTCTTTTGTCTCCCACCAGTGCTCCACATCCTCTTTCCACATGATATATTCGCCCTCTTCTTTAAGTTCATGCGTAAAAGATTCATAATGGTCTTGAGGATTGCGGAACTTAAAGATGATATCTCCTCTTATCAGGAAGCTTACAGCCCTGCTGTCTGAACATCCTGCCCAGCCGCCAACCCGTGTCTCGCCTTCTTTATGATCGCCGAGGCGGAATTCGATCCCTTTGGTATCCCTGAGCTTGTACTTCTCAGGTACAAATGGAACGCCTTTGTCCTTACACCACTTTCTTATGTCACCGATGAACCAGTGGCGGAACTCTTTTGCATCCTCATGCGAGTTTCCTGTTGTTATGTCTTTGATCATATTTGGCCTGCACCCTTCCTATAAATTTAATAGCATCAGTATTGATAATACTATGTCACTAATTTAAACTACTCTTTACAAGTTATCAACCAAAATCAGGGAGGATATAATATGGCTTCAGAACATACCTTTGATATAGTGAGCAAAGTAAACCTTCAGGAGGTCTTGAACGCGGTTGACCAGTCGATGAAGGAGATACTTCAGAGGTTCGACTTTAAGAACAGCAAGAGCGATATAGAGCTTGACCAGGACAAGAATGAATTAACCCTCACTTCTGATGATGAATATAAGCTGAAGAGCGTTATTGATGTTCTGGAGAGCAAGCTCGTTAAGAGAAAGGTCTCGTTAAAGGCGCTTGAATACGGGAAGATAGAGCCGGCTGCGTTAAATACCGTAAGGCAGGTCGTCAAGCTTCAGCAGGGAGTCCCTATCGAGAAGTCGAAAGAGATAGTCAAGATGATAAAGAACGCAAAGATGAAGGTTCAGGCAGAGATACAGAGCGACCAGGTACGGGTAAAGGGAAAGAAGATAGACGACCTTCAGGAAGTCATGGCGCTGATAAAAGCGAAAGACCTCGGGATCCATCTCGAGTTTGTGAATTTCAGATAAACATTGATATAAACTAACCTGAATTGCCATTTTCAGGTTCATACTTATGCTATAATTCCATTCATGAAAGCGACTGAAAACATATTGACCTTGATAGGCAATACGCCTATTGTAAGGCTTAACCACATTCCAGGCCCTGATGATGCAGAGGTATGGGCGAAGCTTGAAGGCTTTAACCCCGGAGGCTCGGTAAAGGACAGGATAGCCCTCTCCATGATAGAGACTGCTGAAGCAGAAGGAAGGCTGAAGCCGGGCGGAACTATCATTGAACCTACAAGCGGCAATACAGGCATCGGGCTTGCGATGGTTGCTTCAGTAAAGGGCTACAAGCTTATACTTACCATGTCAGAGGCGATGTCCCTTGAGAGGCGGCAGACATTTCAGGCGTTTGGCGCAGAGGTCGTATTATCCCCTGCACCGAAAGGGATGTTAGGCGCAGTTATTGAGGCTGAGACTATCTTTAAAAATAACCCTGATTACTATATGCCGATGCAGTTTGAAAATCCCGCAAATCCTGAAGTTCACAGAAAAACAACGGCAGTCGAAATAATCGATGCCCTTGGTATTGATATTGACGGGTTTGTCGCAGGAGTGGGAACAGGCGGAACCATAACAGGTGTAGGCGAAGTTTTAAGAGAGAAGAAGCCTGATGTATGGATAGCTGCTGTTGAGCCTGCAGGTTCTCCGGTGCTATCAGGCGGAAATCCCGGCCCGCATAAACTGGCAGGGATAGGCGCAGGTTTTTATCCCGGCGTGCTCAATACGAAGATATATGATGAAGTCATAACCGTAACTGACGATGATGCCAAGGCCATGTCACAGCGCCTTGCAAAAGAAGAGGGGATATTCTGCGGCATATCTTCAGGCGCAGCATTGTGCGCCGCTCTTAAGGTGGCAAAGAAGCTTGGAAAAGGGAAAAGGGTTGTCACGGTCTTCCCGGACAGAGGCGACAGGTATTTGAGCACAGGTTTGTTCGGGCCCCAGGTTTAGCGGGTTTTTGTCTGTTTGCTCTTCCTGCCCAACAAACCCGTTTGCGTTTTCCATGCAGGTTTTCCGGTCCTCGGCCTGATTAAACAGAGCGGCCCAAATCCCACCAGGTCCATGCGATTGGCTAATTGCAGAGCTTGGTGAACAATGACATAATGCTCCGGTCTTCTAAATTGGAGCAGGGCCCGCTGCATTTTCCTCTCTTCATATGACTTGGGAATATATACTTTCTTCATAGTACGCGGATCCAGGCCCGTGTAAAACATACATGTTGAAAGCGTACCGGGAGTGGGATAAAAATCCTGGACCTGCTCCGGGTTTATCCCAGCAGCTTTTAAATATTCAGCCAGTTTTATCGAGGACTTCAGGGTGCTTCCCGGGTGGCTTGACAATAGATACGGAACGAGATACTGTTCTTTTCCAAGGCGTTTATTGACCTGGTAAAATTTTTGGACAAAAGCATCATACACTTTGCTGGAGGGTTTCCCCATTTTTTCCAATACGTCAGGGCAGATATGTTCCGGGGCGACCTTAAGCTGGCCGCTTATGTGATGACGGCAAAGGTCTTCAAAGAAACGCTCATCCTTATCGAGCATGAGATAATCATATCGGATACCTGAGCGGATAAATACTTTTTTTATCCCGGGAATTTTCCGCAGTTTGCTCAGCAACATTAAATAATCACTGTGGCTAACCTTTAAATTTCGGCAAGGCTCCGGCGTTAAACATTGTTTGTTTCGGCAGACCCCATGCTTTTCCTGTTTATCACAGGCCTTATTTCGGAAATTAGCTGTGGGCCCGCCTACATCATGGATATATCCTTTAAAATCCTTATCGCGGGTAAAATTCTCAGCTTCCCCGATAATGGAAGCATCGCTTCGCCGCTGGATCACTCTGCCCTGATGAAAATTCAAAGCGCAGAAAGAACAGCCGCCAAAGCAGCCCCTATGGCTGACGATCCCGAATTTAACTTCCTCAATAGCAGCTACACCGCCTATGTTTCCATACATGGGATGCGGGGCTCTTTCATAAGGAAGGGCATATATCTTATCCATGGCTTTTTCGCTCAGAGGCTTTGGGGGAGGATTCTGAACCAGCAGCCTGTCAGCATGCGGCTGCACTATAGTTTTTCCCCTAACATAATCCTGCTCGCTGCTCTCCGTCATAAAGGCCTGGGCATATTTCCGTGGGTCTTGGCGCACCTCTTCAAAAGACTCTACCAGCACATATTTGTCCGCATGTTCCTTATGCTCCAAAAATGCCGCCAGCTCTCCCTTACAATCATTTCTCCGGGGCGCAACGCAGGTGCCCCGCAGATTCAGCATATTATTAATTGGCACGCCTTTTTTAAGAAGCCGGGCAATTTCCACAATAGGTGATTCCCCCATTCCGTAAACTAGCATATCCGCCCCTGAGTGGATCAGCACTGAAGGCCTCACAAGATCATCCCAGTAATCATAGTGGGCAAATCGTCTCAGAGAAGCTTCCACACCTCCGATAATTATGGGGATCTGTCCAAATGCCTCCCTGATTTTGTGAGCATAGACAATAACTGCTCTATCGGGCCTTAAGCCGGCTTGGCCGCCCGGTGAGTATTGATCATTTTTCCTTACTTTCTTGGTAGTTGTATAATGATTTACCATGGAGTCGATCACGCCGGAAGATATAAGTACGCCGAGTTCAGGCCTCCCCAACTTTTTGAAATTCGCAATCACCTTCCAGTCAGGCTGAGCAATAATTCCGACTCTATATCCTTCACTTTCCAGAACCCGGGTGATGATCGCGTGTCCGAAACTGGGGTGATCCACATAGGCATCTCCGCTGATAAAGAGAAAATCCAGGGCATCCCACTCCCTCTTTCGCATATCGTCCCGGCTTACTGGTAAAAATGCCACTTAATTATTAACCCCCTATTTCATGTTATGTCATGAACTATTTAGTATAACTATTCTGGAGATTTGAGCACAGGATTGTTCGGGTCTGCGGATTAACGATTCAAACGTTCTCTTAACCATGCAGGATTCCTGCGGCAATCAAGCACCGCATATACTGCAACTTCATTGTTTATTAGTTTGTAATAAATGGCAAATGGGAATCGTTTGGAAAGCATACGGTGATAGTTAAAATACGTGGGGTGTATACCTGCGTATATCTGCAGCGAGTCAATATCCGAGAACAAGGAGTCTATGAAATAATTGCCAAGACCGGCTTCCTGTTTCCCATAGAAATGAGAACCTTCTATCAGGTCTTGTGATGCCGAATCGAGAATTCTGATCTTCACAACTTTTCGCGGATACTCTTTTTTGCTTTTTCCCAATCCGTAAAGGTTTCTTTCCCTTCTGATACCAATCCTTCACGCTGTAAAAGGACGTCATTATGCCATGATGGGGATGGTATTTCTGCGGCATGCCGGCATAGGTCATCCCATAGGTCTTCCATCGTGCGGATCTTTTCTTCCGTGGTCATCTTGTTTATTGATATATTCATATTCACCTCTAACGCTATTATATCACAGCCGATTTCCATCAAAAAACAATCTGCGGATGTGGATTTTCAGCCTGTAAGTTTTGAAAGAATCAAGACCTGGCCCTAATGCTTTATGTTTAAGGAAGCAAAGCAGTCCTTAATAACATCGCGGTGGTTTATAAATTTGGTTTCAAGTAGTGACCTGAATTCATCTAAGTTCTTGTCCTCCAAAAGGCGGTCAATTTCAAATGCTTTTTTATTGAGCTGTCGGCAATACTTATCGAGTATAGTTTGAGGTGCCGTTAATCTCTGGTCTGCTACTTTATTTGTAGCTTCTGTGCGAGTAAGACCTCTTTTTTTAATTAGATATATCACTTCAAGTATCTGAGACAAGGCCTTTGGAACACCAACAGGAAAACTTGGAAAATCACTGTGTTGAGTTGTCTTTTGGTGGATTGCTCCACCGCCTTTGCTCAACAAGAATTTCCTTAGCACTGAGTTAGGCGTATCTTCAAGCGGTATTGCATGACTTTTCAGGAAATTCCAAATCTCCTCATCGACTGTGATTTCATATGTTTTCATCTCTTGCCTCCTCATTTACCATATCTTTGCTATTAGTTCGAGTAGCACTACTCTCACTTGTAGTATACTGAAGTGAAAGTAGCTTGTCAAGAGGGGCTAAATAAATGAACTGGATACCTGTTTTTTTCCGCCACAACTGCAATGTGTTAAAATACCTCTATGAAATCCTATATCGTTGCAATCTCAGGTGCGAGCGGGTCGATATTCGGGCTCAGGCTTGCTGAGGAACTTCTTAAATCCAAAAACAGGGTCTATCTTCTGATCTCCAATACCGCGTTCTTCATTATCAAAACTGAGACAGGAATCAACCTTGCCGGAAAGAATGAGGCAGAGATAAACAAAAAGGTGCAGAAGCATTTTGCTTCAAAGAACATTACCTTTTTTTCTGAATCCAATCTTGCCGCGCCTGTTTCAAGCGGCTCTTTTATCACAGACGGGATGTTTGTTGTGCCCTGCTCCATGAAGACATTGTCGGGAATCGCCAATGGCTATGCTAATACATTAATAGAGAGGGCGGCTGATGTTGTCTTAAAGGAAGGCAGGAGGCTCATCATCTCGCCGCGCGAGACACCATTCAGCGCAATCCATCTTGAGAATATGCTGAAGCTTGCCAGGATTGGCGTTGGAATAGTCCCACCCATTCCTGCTTTTTACCATAACCCTAAAGACTTAAATGAAATTATAGATTTTATCGTAGGCAAGATACTTGACCGGGCAGGCGCGGAAAACAGCCTCTTTAACAGATGGCAGTGAGCTGTAAGATTGTGAGTTATAATGAAAATATGGTATAACATTTACTCTATATCACATTAAAAAGGAAATCAGATGACATATAAAATTACATTGATCCCCGGAGACGGCGTAGGCCCTGAAATAGCAGAGGCGACCGTCAGGGTACTTGAGGCAACAGGCATCTCTTTTGAATGGGAAGTCCAGAACGCAGGCGGCGAGGTATATGAAAAAGAGGGCAACCCGCTTCCAGACAGGGTCATTGAGTCAATAAAGAAGAACAAGATCGCGCTCAAGGGGCCTATAACAACACCCGTTGGAACGGGCTTCAGGAGCGTCAATGTCAGCCTCAGGCAGACGCTTGATCTCTATAGTTGTGTCAGGCCGTGCAAGAGCTATGTCGGCGCAAGGACGAGATACGATGACATTGATTTTGTAATAGTCAGGGAGAATACTGAAGACCTTTACGCAGGCATAGAATATGAAAAAGGTTCTGAAGGCGCAAAGGCAACCATCGAACTTGCAAATAAACTCTCCGGCAAAAAGATAAGAGAAGATTCAGGCATAAGCATAAAACCCATCTCTGTCTTCGGCACCGAGAGGATCGTCCGTTATGCCTTTGAATACGCCAGAAAGAATAAACGCCGCAAGGTGACCGCAGTTCATAAGGCAAATATAATGAAGTTTTCCGACGGGCTATTTCTTGAAGTCGCAAGAGAGGTCGCGGCAAAGTACCCTGACATAGAATTCGAAGACAAGATAATAGACAACATGTGCATGCAGCTTGTGCAGAAGCCTGAACTTTACGATGTCCTTGTCCTTCCGAACCTTTACGGGGATATTGTTTCCGACCTTGGCGCAGGCCTGATAGGAGGGCTGGGGCTTGCACCGGGCGCGAATATCGGGGACGGATACGCCGTATTTGAGGCGACACACGGCAGCGCTCCGAAATACAAAGGGCTTAATAAGGCGAACCCGATGGCTGTGATGTTAAGCGGCGTCATGATGCTCAGGCATCTTGGCGAGAGAGAGGCGGCGGAGCGGCTTGATAACGCCATCGCCTCTATCATTAAGGAAGGAAGGCATGTCACATATGACATGAAGCCAAGCCCTGATGACCCGACCGCAGCGACAACATCCGGTGTTGCCGATGCTGTTATCGCAAAGATGAATTAATAACCTATGGGCCTTGATATCTTAATTATTGTTATCTGTCTTGTAGCTATCGCAATACTCTCCAGCTCTGAAGTTGCATTCATCGCAGCAAACAGGATAAAGCTCAAGCATCTGGCAGAGCAGGGCAATAAAAAGGCCGGGACTGTGCTTAAGATTCGTGAGGAGCATGACCGCCTCTTCAGCGCAGTTATACTCTCAGGAAACCTCTTCACCGTACTCGCGACCTCAGTTGGCACTGTGCTTGCGCTTGAAATATTCGGCCCGGATCATGCGGATGCAGGAATTGTTGTTTCGACTGGGATGATGACGCTGCTTACCGTTGTCTTTGGCGAGCTTGCCCCAAAGACCTTTGCCGTTAACCACGCCGAGAGGATCGCGCTCATGATGGCAAGGCCTATCAAGCTCTACATCAAGATAATATCTCCCCTTGTCTTTATATTTAACCATCTGTCCAACATGCTGATCAGGCTTACCGGCGGCAAGGTCGGCTCCACTCCTCAGTTCCTTACTGAAGAGGAGATGAAGTCCATGATAAGTATAGGCGAGGAAGAGGGAGCGATCGAGAAGGAAGAGAAGAAGATGCTTCATAACGTCTTTGAGTTCGGGGACAAGAGCGTTTCCGAGGCAATGGTGCCGAGAACCGAGGTTGTGGCTATCCCTGAAGACGCGGTAGTAGCCGATGTGCTTGACCTTGTAAATGAGAAGGGTTATTCAAGATATCCGGTCATCAGGGAGAATGTGGACAATATCATAGGCATGCTCTATGTAAAAGATATCTTGAGAAAGATGGCAAAGGAAGAGGTCACACCGCAGACGAAGATCACAGGGCTTGTGAGGGATGCTTATTACATCCCTGAGAGCAAGATGGTCACCTCGCTTCTTGATGATATGCAGAAGAACAAGTTCCAGATAGCTGTGGTCATTGATGAGTACGGCGGGACTGCGGGCATCATCACTCTTGAGGACATGATAGAGGAGATAGTCGGCGGGCTTCAGGATGAGTTTGAGGCGATAGAGGCGGAAAAAGAGGTTGAGATAGTTGATGAGAGCACCTTTGTGGTTTCAGGCTCAACGAGCATTGATGAGATCAACAGCCTTGTCGGGCTTCAGCTCGACAGCGAGGAGTTCAACACCATAGGCGGCTTCCTCTTCGGGCTCTTCGGCCACCTTCCAAAGGTCGGGGAACAGGTCAAGTTCAGAAATGTCAGGCTCCTCATACTTGAGATGGAGAGCAAGAAGATAGAGAAGATAAAGATCACCAAGATATAATTTTCAACAGTTCCCCCGTTTTTCCGTTTTCCCCAGGTCTTAATTCTGAAGATCCAGAGCCTTGTATTATTTTAACCGCCTGCAATAATTCACTTTTTCTTTACAAACATTAACATCACCTTTACATGAGAAAGTGCTATTTATTAATAAACAGGGTAATTATGATCTGCCGGCCCTGGTATTGAAAATGACCATTGAGTGTGATA
The DNA here is from genome assembly GCA_030646035.1 of Thermodesulfovibrionia bacterium. Classification (NCBI taxonomy): domain Bacteria; kingdom Pseudomonadati; phylum Nitrospirota; class Thermodesulfovibrionia; species Thermodesulfovibrionia bacterium. The sequence continues at coordinate 84,295 of JAUSMY010000019.1, forward strand.
AATATCTTATATATTTTGTGGTTAAAACTTAAACAGGATAAAGAGTTTTTTATTTTAGAATCTAAAACCAATAGTCATAAAAAAGGAGGTTTGGTATGAAGGTGACAAGAAGGGACTTTCTGAAGACCACGGCAGCAGTAAGCGCTGCAACAGCTATCGGCATTGCGGTGCCGGCTGAATTAAAGGCAATCGCCAAGGAGACAGAGGCAGGATGGCGATGGGACAAGTCTGTATGCAGGTTCTGCGGCACAGGCTGCGGCATCATGATCGCGACAAAGGATGACATGATAGTCGCGGTCAAAGGAGACCCTGCCGCGCCTGTGAATATGGGGCTGAACTGCATCAAGGGTTACTTCAATGCAAAGATCATGTATGGGGCTGACAGGCTCACTGAACCGCTTTTAAGGGTTAATGACAATGGAGAGTTCGACAAAAAAGGGAAGTTCAAACCGGTCACGTGGGAGAAGGCATTTGACGAGATGGCGAAACAGTTTAAAAAACATTATGCCGAACTGGGGCCAACGGGCGTTGCCGTATTCGGTTCCGGTCAGTATACGATCATGGAAGGCATAGCAGCGGTCAAATTGATAAAGGCCGGGTTCAGGAGCAACAACCTTGACCCAAATGCCCGTCACTGCATGGCGAGCGCGGTTGCCGCCTTTATGCAGACCTTTGGCATTGACGAGCCTGCCGGAAATTACGACGACATGCATTACGCTGATTCGATAATCCTCTGGGGCGCCAATATGGCTGAGATGCATCCTGTGCTCTGGTCAAAGGTGACAGACAGAAAACTGAGCAAACCCGATTGGGTCAAGATCGTCAACATCTCAACATTTTCAAACAGGTGTTCGAGCATCTCTGACCATGAGATCATCATCAAACCCAGCACCGACCTTGCGATCCTGAATTATATAACGCGTGAGATCGTGTATAACCGTCCTGAAGCTATTGACTGGGATTTTGTGAACAAGAACTGCGTCTTTGCAACAGGGCCGGTGGATATCGGTTACGGGCTCAGGCCGCAGGTCGATCATAAAAAGTATAAACCCGGAGAGCTTGACACAGCCGGGAAAGAGGCGTTCAAGATAATAACCAAGGAAGAGGCGCAGGCGATGAGTGCCCTTGGCATAAAAGAGGGGCAGAAGATGGAGATGAAGAACGCCAAGACACCTGACAATCACTGGCTCATCAGCTTTGATGATTTCAAAAAAGGGCTTGAGCCGTATACCCTTGATTTTGTGGCAGCGCTTGCTAAGGGAGACCCGGACGAATCTCTTGAAGACTTCAAGAAAAAGCTCGTTACGCTTGTTGACCTCTACGCCGCGAAAGAGAGAAAGGTCACGAGCTTCTGGACCATGGGATTTAACCAGCACATCCGGGGCACCTGGGTAAATGAGCAGGCTTACACTGTGCATCTGCTTTTAGGTAAACAGTCGCAGCCCGGCAACAGCGCATTCAGCCTCACAGGCCAGCCCAGCGCGTGCGGCACTGCAAGAGAGGTCGGCACCTTCTCGCACAGGCTTCCCTCTGATATGGTCGTCGCCAATCCAAAACACAGGGAGATCTCAGAAAAAATATGGAAATTGCCTGAAGGGACATTAAACCCTGTGCCAGGTTCGCATTATGTGAAGATCATGAGAGACCTTGAAGACGGGAAGATCAAATGGGTATGGGTGCAGGTAAATAATCCCTGGCAGAACACCGCCAATATGAACCACTGGATAACCGCGGCAAGGGAGATGGACAACTTCATCGTGGTGTCAGAAGTGTATCCCGGGATTTCCGCAAAGGTCGCTGACCTTATCCTGCCGAGCGCCATGATATTTGAAAAATGGGGCGCGTACGGTAACGCCGAAAGAAGGACGCAGCATTGGCGTCAGCAGGTCACGCCGGTCGGGCATGCGATGTCTGACACATGGCAGATAGTTGAATTCTCAAAACGGTTAACATTGGCTGAAGTATGGAAGGAGCATAAGATCTCACCTGAGGTTACCCTCCCGGATGTATTAGAGAAGGCAAAGGCGATGGGATATAAAGAGACCGACACTCTGTATGACGTGCTCTTTGCAAACAATGAAGCAAAGGCATATAAGTGGCCTGACCCTGTAGGCCAAGGTTTTATGAACTCTGAGGCCGGCGGAGATAAGAGGGATGTTGAAGGATTTAAAGGTTACGGTTTCTTCCTTCAGAAATACCTCTGGGAAGAATACAGGAAGTTCACTCTGGGCAACGGGCATGACCTTGCTGACTTCGACACATATCACAAAGTGAGAGGATTGAGATGGCCGGTAGTTGACGGCAAAGAAACATTGTGGAGATTTAATTCCGATTACGACCCATATGCAAAAGCGGCAAACAACGGGCAATTCGCTTTTTATGGAAAGGCGTTTAAAGAGCTGCCGTCGGGCGACCTGCTCGGGCCGAAAGGGGAAGAGAAGGTCAAACTCCCGAATAAGGCAAAGATATTCCTGAGGCACTATATTGACCCTGCCGAGATACCGGACAATGAATATCCGTTATGGCTCAGCACCGGAAGGGTGCTTGAGCATTGGCACAGCGGCACAATGACGATGCGCGTGCCTGAACTTTACCGCGCGGTCCCTGAGGCCATTTGCTCCATGAACCCGAAGGACGCAAAGTCATACAAGATAAAAGACGGGGACCTTATCTGGGTGGAATCAAGAAGGGGAAAGGTAAAGGTGCATGTTGAGACAAGCGGGCGGAATAACCCGCCGAGGGGATTGATCTTTGTCCCGTGGTTTGATGAAAAGGTCTTGATAAACAAGGTGACGCTCGATGCCACATGCCCGATCTCCAAGGAGACGGATTTCAAAAAATGCGCGGTGAAGATCTATAAGGCGTAAATATGATGCCGGAACGAAGAGATTTTCTTTTAAAAACAATTAAAAGCCTTGGACTCGCGACAGCAGGCGGGCTTGTGTGGAGCGGATTTATCGAGGAAGGCAAGGCCGCGCCTTTGATCTTAAGGCCGCCGGGCGCCGCGCCTGAAAAGGCATTTCTTGCCTCATGCATCAAATGCGGCATGTGCGTTGAGGCATGCCCTTATGACGCGCTGGCGCTTGCAGAACCAGGTGACAATAAGCCGGTCGGAACCCCGTATTTTATTCCGAGAAGCACTCCCTGCCGCATGTGTAAAGACATACCATGCGTGCCCGCGTGTCCAACAGGATCTCTTGATCAGGCATTGGTCAGTGATAAAGATGAAAACGGAGAGATGAAGTTCAATATTGATCTCGCAAAGATGGGGCTTGCGGTCATAGACAGGGAAACCTGTATCGCATATTCAGGCATCCAGTGTGACGCCTGCTACCGCGCCTGCCCATTGATAGACAAGGCGATAACTGTCGAGTATACGAGAAATGTACGAACAGGGAAACATGCCATGCTTGCCCCTGTTGTTCACAGCAAAGCCTGCACCGGATGCGGCATGTGCGAAAAGGTGTGCGTAACCAAAAAGGCGTCCATATTCGTACTGCCGATAGAAATAGCCATGGGAGAATCGAGCGAGAGATATGTAAAAGGCTGGGACGAACGTGATGAGGATCGGCTGAAAGATATTTCAGATAAAGTTACAACAGAAACACCGAGAAGCGGGAAATCCCCCGTGGATTATTTAAATGAAGAGGAGTTTTGATAAACCATAGGCACTGGGGAGTTTAACGAGATGAAAAAATATAAATATCTCATACCCAGACGGATCATACAGGCGGCGGTCATGTTCCTATTCTTTGCCGGTAACGCCTTCGGATGGAACATCCTGAGGGGCAATCTCAGCTCAGCAAAGGTATTTGACATCCTTCCGTTGTCAGATCCCTTTGCGATGCTGCAAAGCTTTTCAGCAGGCGTTTCTGTTGCAAAGGATGCATTGACCGGGGCGCTGGTCGTTCTTGTATTTTACGCGCTTCTCGGCGGCAGGCTTTTTTGCGGCTGGGTATGCCCTGTGAACATGATAACCGATGCAGCTAATAAACTCAGAAGCTATTTAAGGCTCGATGCAGCATGTAAATCATGGGACATCGGAAGAAACATACGGTATTGGGCAACAGGATTATCAATAGGTTTATCAATAATCCTCGGGGTCGCGGCCTTTGAATGGATAAGCCCGATAGGGATGCTGCACAGGGGCATCATTTACGGGATCGGTTTTGGCTGGGCTTTTGTGCTGACGGTATTTCTCTTTGACCTTTTTGCAGTAAAGAACGGATTCTGCGGACATTTATGCCCCCTCGGCGGTTTTTATTCACTTGCCGGACGCTTCGGATTTCTGCGGATCGGATATGACAAGGACAAATGCACATCATGCATGAAGTGCGTTGAGATCTGCCCTGAAAAACAGGTCCTGTACATGGTCGGCAGACAGAGCGGGGCCGTGCTCTCAGGGGAATGCATCAATTGCGGCAGGTGTGTTGAAGTATGCGATGACGACGCTGTAAATTTCAGCAATATATATTCAAAAAAAAATTATAAATAAAAAAGGAGGATGTTATGCTGCGAGAGAAAAAAATATGGATCATGCCGGTATTGGCCGTCTCAATTGTTTCACTTTTATTGCTTTCCTGCGCTCAGACAAAAATATATACTGAAGAGGATCTTGGCCTGAGGCATGAAACACTGTATGATGAGGACGACGCGGCCCCTGTGTATGGAGCGCCTATCACCAAAGAACCGGGAACGAGCACCAGATTCGAGAGGTCTTTTGAGAACAGCCCTCCATTAATACCCCATGACATCACAGGAATGCTCCCGATCGCGCAGACTGAAAACATCTGTATGGGCTGCCATATGCCGAAAGAGGCTGTGGGCGCCGGCGCAACGCCGATCCCCAAATCCCATCTTACGGACCTTGACACAGGTAAAGACCTGGAAGGCAAACTGGCCGGAAGCCGTTACAACTGCATGAGCTGTCATGTCATACAGACAGAGCTCACGCCGGCAGTAAAGAATATTTTTAAAGGCGGTTTCAGGGATGATAAAGGGCATTACAGGTCAAATCTGATAGATAACTTAAACGAAGGCGTTGAAACCGAATAGATAACAGGAGGCGCAAAGTGAACGTATCAAGCATTGTTGTCAAGACCGACAAGGAGCATTTGCCCGAGGTAATAAAGAAGATCAATACTGTCGGCTTCTGCGAGGTTCATTTCCACGATCCTGACGGAAAGATAATCGCGACCATAGAAGGCGACAACATACATGACCAGACGGAAAGATTAAAGCAGATACAGAACATCCCGTTTGTCTACAGCGCGGGACTGTCCTATTCCTATTGCGAGGATGAAGTGGCAAAGGCCCTTGGAGAGATAGAGGGGCATAAGCCTGCTCTCTCACAGGACTGATACAACAAACCAATTTCCTCCCCCCCAACCCCCTCCCATAAAAGGAGGGGGGGATTCATGCTCACCTTGAGAAAGCGCCTTTTAATTACCTTTCTGTTTATAATAGGGTGAATATTTTCCTGGATAAATCTATCATATATTCTGTTAAGGAGAAGAGATGCAGATAGGTTTTATAGGCCTCGGCAGGATGGGGATCAATATGGTTCAGCGCCTGCTTGAGGGCGGGCACGAGGCTGTTGTTTATAACCGCACTCCTGAAAAAGTGAAGCAGGCAGAAGATATGGGCGCTCTTGCATCCGATTCAATTGAAGGCCTTGTCAGCAAACTCAATTCCCCGCGTATCGTCTGGCTCATGGTCCCTGCGGGCAATGCTACAGACGATATCATAAAAGAGGTTTCTTCATTCCTTAAAGAAGGCGATATCCTCATTGACGGCGGCAACTCTTTTTACAAGGACTCCATCAAGCGGGCTGAGATGCTCAAAGAGCAGGGCATCTACTTTCTGGATATAGGCACAAGCGGCGGCATATGGGGGCTCAAGCGCGGCTACTGCATGATGATCGGCGGAAAGAAGGAGATATTTGAGAGGGTCGAGCCGATCCTTAAGACGCTTGCGCCTACAGATGGTTACGCGCATGTCGGGCCGAGCGGCGCCGGACATTTTGTAAAGATGATCCATAACGGCATTGAGTATGCGATGCTTCAGAGTTATGCCGAGGGGTTTGAGATATTGAAGGCGCGCAAGGACTTTGATCTCGACCTTAAACAGATATCTGAATTATGGAATCACGGGAGCGTTATCGAGTCATGGCTTCTGGAACTTGCCGGACATGCTTTTGATAAAGACCCGAAACTCGATTTGATAAAAGGCTATGTTGAAGATTCAGGAGAGGGACGGTGGACTGTGGCAGAGGCGATCGAACAGGGCGTGCCTGCTCCGCTTATAACTTTGTCATTGCTGGAACGCTTCCGCTCAAGACAGGATGACTCTTTCAGCGCAAAGGTCATCGCCGCGCTGCGTAATGAGTTCGGCGGGCATGCTGTTAAGAAGAATGACTAAAATAAAGAAAAGGGGAAAATAAGATCTGTGAATAAACTTGATGAACTGGCACAAATTGGACAGAGTATATGGCTTGATAATATCAGCCGTTCGATGATCGAAAGCGGCAGGCTTCAGCAGGAGATAAATAAGGGCCTCAGGGGAATGACCTCCAACCCCAGCATCTTTGACAAGTCAATCAGCACAAGCAATGATTATGACGCAACGATGAGGGAACTGAATACAAAAGGGCTTTCAACTTTTGAAATATATGACGCACTTACCGTAAGGGATGTTCAGGATGCGGCAGACCTGTTTAAACCTGTCTATGAAAAGACGAACGGGCTTGACGGTTATGTGAGTCTTGAAATAAATCCTGACCTTGCGATGAATACGCATGAGACCATTGAAGAGGGCAGAAGGCTCTTTCAAAAAGTTAACAGGCCGAACCTGATGCTAAAAGTACCGGCGACTGACGCAGGTTATGAAGCTGTTTCAGAACTATTGGGCGACGGAATGAATGTCAATGTCACTCTCATATTCTCAATGGGCCAGTATATAAAGACAGCGGATGCGTACATAGAAGGCCTGAAACGTTTATCAAAAAAAGGCGGCAATATGAAGAATGTCCATTCTGTTGCAAGCGTATTTGTAAGCAGGATAGATACTGCAATAGACAAGATGATAGATGAAAGTGCTGATGAAAAGCTCAAGGCATTAAGAGGCAGGGCAGCGGTCTCAAATTCAAAGTTGATATTTAATAAATACGGAGAGATATTCTCCGGAGCCGGCTTCAGCGCGCTCAAGCTAAAAGGCGCAAATGTGCAGCGGGTCTTATGGGGTTCAACAGGCTCAAAGGACGCTTCATACAGCGATATAAAATATGTGACAGAACTCATCGGAAACCCGACTGTCAACACTCTGCCTGATAATACATTCAACGCGTTTCTTGACCATGGCATAATAGAGGAATCCCTGAGCAAGGATGTTGATGACGCACAAAACACGATCAATGCGCTCAAAGGGCATGGCATTGATATAAATGATATCTGCCTTAAACTTCTTGATGACGGCCTGGTTGCCTTTCAACAAGCCTTTAAATCACTGTTGGATGCGATCGAGATGAAGAAGAAAGGTTAGGAATTAACCGATGGACGATCTCTGCATAAATACGATCCGCACCTTATCCATGGATGCGGTGCAGAAGGCGAACTCCGGGCATCCCGGAACGCCGATGGCGATGGCTCCGGTTGCATACTGCCTATGGCAGCGTTTTATGAACTTCGATCCTGAAAATCCCCTATGGCTGAACCGCGACCGTTTTGTGCTTTCAATGGGACATGCTTCAATGCTGCTGTACTCTATCCTGCATCTGTGCAGTGTAAAAGATGTTGATAAAGAGAATAAGGCAATAGGCAGGCTCTCCATAGAGCTTGATGACATTAAAAACTTTCGGCAGTTTGGAAGCAGGTGCGCCGGACATCCTGAATACGGCATGGCTCCGGGCATTGAGACCACAACAGGCCCGCTCGGCCAGGGCGCAGCTGCAAGCGTCGGCATGGCTGTAGCAGGAAGATGGATGGCGAACCAGTTCAACCGCGCAGGCTTTGAACTCTTCGACCATAACGTCTACGCCCTCTGCAGCGACGGCGACATGATGGAAGGCATATCATCTGAGGCAGCCTCGATCGCCGGGCATCTTAAGCTTTCAAATCTCTGCTGGATATATGACGACAACAAGATAACGATAGAGGGAATAACCTATCTTGCGTTCAGTGAAGATGCCGCTGCCCGTTTTGTGAGCTACGGCTGGAATGTTATACGCATAGAGGATGCAAATGACCTCGGCGCGTTTGAAGGCGCGTTAATGATATTCAGAAATACGAATGACCGGCCCACCATGATCATTGTTAACAGCCATATTGCGTACGGATCACCTAATAAACACGATACCAGCGCTGCTCACGGCGAGCCTCTTGGCGAAGAAGAGATAAGGCTGACCAAAAAGAATTACGGCTGGCCTGAAGACGCTAACTTCCTTGTTCCGGATGGTGTGTATGAGCATTTTCAGTCCGGCATCGGTAAGCGCGGAAAAGAACTGTATAATGCATGGGCTGAGAAGTTTGAAGATTACAGCAGGCAATATCCCGAACTTGCCGGGCAGATAGATATGATGCAGCATCGCAAATTGCCCGAAGGCTGGGATGCCGGACTGCCTGTCTTCGCGCCCGATCCCAAAGGAATGGCTACAAGGGTATCTTCCGGCAAGGTTTTAAATGCGATAGCCAAAAATGTTCCTTGGCTAATGGGCGGTTCAGCTGATCTTGCGCCATCCACAAAGACATTGCTGGAGTTTGAAGATGCGGGTGATCTTACTCCCAAGAATCCAGGCGGCAGGAACATGCACTTCGGCATCCGCGAACATTCAATGGCTGCGATACTTAATGGCATGGCGCTCTCCAATATACGCCCATACGGCGCGACCTTTCTCATATTCAGCGACTACGCGCGACCTGCTATAAGGCTCAGCGCTATCATGGAACTTCCTGTCATATACATTTTTACACACGATTCAATAAGCCTGGGCGAAGACGGCCCGACTCATCAGCCAATTGAACACCTCGCCTCATTGCGCGCCATGCCCGGGCTTATAACGATACGCCCGGCTGATGCAAATGAAGTTGTTGAGGCATGGAGGGTAATTATGCAGCTGCATGCGCCTGCTGCTCTTGCCCTTTCAAGACAGTCTTTGCCGACGCTCGACAGGACGAAATACGCACCCGCTTCAGGACTGGCAAAAGGGGCTTATATTCTGGCTGACGCGGATAACGCAAGCCCGGATGTCATCCTTATCGGAACAGGCAGCGAAGTATCGCTCTGTATTGAAGTATATGAAGAACTTAAGGCAGAGGGGATCAATGCGCGTGTGGTGAGCATGCCTTCATGGGAGCTTTTTGAAAGGCAGGAGAAAGGATATCGTGACAGCGTACTGCCGCCTTCAGTCTTGGCGCGTGTTGCTGTTGAGCAGGCATCAGGCTTTGGATGGGAACGGTATGTTGGTAACGATGGGCATATTATCGCCATGCACTCTTTCGGTGCGTCCGCGCCTGACAAGGATCTCAGAAAATGGTTTGGATTTACCGCTTCCAATGTTATCTCTGCTGCAAAGGCTGTTTAAAAAAACAGAAGATGAATAAAGAGAAAGATGTTTTGATCTTTAAAGACATTGAAGAGATATCGGATTTTGTCATAGAGAAATGGCTTGATATTTCCGGGCAGGCTATAAAGGATAATGCGCGTTTTAATGTTGCGCTATCAGGAGGAAAGACCCCTGCCGCGCTCTTTAGAAAAATAGTAAAACTTAAAGATTCATTTCAATGGGATAAAACACATATCTATCTTGTAGATGAGCGATTTGTACCTCACAGCGACCCGAAGAGCAATTTTGGCATGATCAGCGAGAGCCTTCTCAGGCATATCAATATTTCGGACAGCAACATCCATCCTGTTTTTATAGAAAAAGATGCTGGATCATCAGCCGCACGATACGAAAAGGATTTGATCTCATCCTTCAATCTTACAGGCGGGGCTCTTCCACGGTTCGACCTGATCCTTCTCGGTATCGGCCATGACGGGCATACTGCTTCGCTATTTCCGGAAACTCAGGCGTTAAATGAAAAGGAACATCTTGCAGCGGCTGTTACGTTGCCTGACATATCAAAAAATATGCGGGTCACTATCACCTTGCCTGTGATCAATAATTCCGATAACATATTCTTCATGGCAGCAGGAGCAGATAAGGCAAGTACTATTAGGGAGATAATTGAAAACAAAGACTGCCGGTTGCCGACTGCCATGGTCAAACCGATAAGGGGCAAGCTATTCTTTTTAATGGATGAGGGCGCAGGCTCTCTTTTGTAGAAATTTTAAAACTGACTTAAGGAGGTTGAAATGGCAAAAGTTGAAGATACACCGGAAAACGCTTCAGTATGCCTTGAATTTTGCGGGCCGTGCCCGACATTTTCCGAAGTTGATGGGGAGGCATTATTTTGCGCCAGAGGTAAAAGCAGCGTACCGAGGCAGAAACATGGATGCAACTGCAGTATGTGCAATATACAGGGCAAGTCAGGATGCAGGGGCACTTACTACTGCATAAACGGCAGATGTGAATGAGTAAGGAATATTTAAGGCTTTTCTGATAAAATATTGACCAGTTATTTATTATTAACTATGTAATCTCATTTTGTATTCTTTTAGCCGTAAACCAGGAGGTCAAACAATATGGTATTAAGTAAGATGTTTCCAAAAGAGACCGACTTCTTTTCTATGTTTGCCCAGGCAGGGGAAAATCTGAAATCCGGCGGAACCCTTCTTGTTGAACTTATGGAGAACCTCCCCAAAGCAGAGTATCTTGCAAAACAGATCTACGAGATAGAACAGCAGGGGGATATGCTTACGCATGAGATCATGCGAAAGCTGAACAAGACCTTTCTTACGCCTCTGGACAGGGAAGACATACACGCGCTTGTCTGCCGTATTGACGATGTGCTTGACCTTATATGGACCTGCGCTGACAGGGCGGTTCTTTTTAAACTTAATGGAATAAATCCCGCCGCCGTGGAGCTGTCAAAGACGCTCAGCACAACGACAGAGGTGATAGAGAAGGCCATAAATTCCCTGAAGAATAAAAAGTATTCCTATATACAGGAGTTCTGCATAGAGATAAACCGTCTTGAGAACAGGGCGGATAAAACCTTCAGGGAGGCGCTTGCAAAACTCTTTGAAGATGAGAAAGACTCTATTCAGATACTTAAGTGGAAGGATATATACGAGCATCTCGAAGATGCAACAGACGCATGTGAAGATGTCGCAAACATCCTTGAGGGCATAGTTCTCAAACATGCATGATACTTATCTTCTCCTTGTAGCCGTAATTGTACTAGCCACTGTTTTTGATTTCATAAACGGCTTTCATGATACGGCCAATGCCATAGCAACATCTGTATCAACGCGCGTATTGTCTCCTAAAAAGGCGGTCATAATGGCTGCAAGTTTGAATCTTTTGGGGGCTTTAACAGGCACAGCTGTTGCGAAAACAGTAGGAGTAGGGCTTGTAGATATCGGGGCTATCACTCAGGTAACGGTGATCGCAGCCCTCTTATCAGCTATAGTGTGGGATCTGATCACATGGTATTTCGGGCTGCCTACATCTTCAAGCCATGCCCTGCTTGCAAGCATACTCGGTGCGTCAGTCGCCACAGCCGGCACAGGAGTTATCATTCAACATGGTGTTTTTAAGGTTTTGATAGCTCTGATACTGTCGCCGATCGTCGGTCTGCTCTTCGGTTATCTTCTTATGCTGCTTTTGATGAAGCTCTTCGGGCACTCGCCGATCTCGTTCGTGAATAAATTTTTCAACAAGATGCAGATAGTATCAGCGGGCTATATGGCGTTCAGCCACGGCAACAACGACGCTCAAAAAACTATGGGCATTATTACAATGGCGCTGGTGAGTTATTACAAACTTCCCGGCTTTGACGTTCCTTTCTGGGTCATGCTGCTCTGCGCAACCGCAATGGCTCTCGGCACTGCCCTTGGCGGCTGGAGGATCATAAAGACACTCGGCATTCGCCTTGTACACCTGCAGCCTATCCATGGATTTGCAGCAGAGGCGTCTGCCGGAACGATCATAGAGATAGCTTCCAGATTCGGTCTGCCTCTTTCAACTACCCATATAATCTCTTCAACGATAATGGGCGTTGGAGCTACCAAAAGATTGTCAGCGGTAAGATGGGGAATTGCATTAAATATAGTGGTCGCATGGGTTTTGACCCTGCCGATGTGCGCTATATTCGCCTGGGGGATCTACAAACTGCTTGCAATGGTGTTATAAAGCTACCCGGCCTTCCCTTAAGAGTTTATACGGTTCTACAGTAACATTCACTATGGTTGAAGGCTTACCGCCCGGCGTCTCCCCTGCATCTATCATCAGTTCTATACTGTGTCCAAAGTATTTTATTACTTCATCAGGATATCTTGCAGGAGGCATTGACGAAAGATTGGCGCTGGTCGCTGTGATGGGAAAGCCAGCTGCCTTTGCCATAGATAAAGCAAATCCCTCTCCCGGCAGTCTTACTGCAACCTTGCCAAGTCCTGCGGTCAGCAGCTCCGGCAGTCCTGCCTTAGCTTCAAATATCAATGTCAGCGGGCCGGGCCAGAACTTCTCCATCAGCATCCGCGCTGCTTCAGGTATAGATATTACAATTGTCTTAAGAGTATCTTCACTTCCCACTATAACCGGGAGCGCTTTTTGGATAGGCCTCATCTTTATCTCATAAAGCTTCTTCAGGGCGGCTTCATCTGAAGCCATGACTCCCAAGGCATAATAGCTCTCTGTTGGATATGCTACGATACCCCCTTTCCTAAGGGCGGCAACAGCCTCGTTGACGGCAACCTCAAGGCCGCTCTCATTGATAGATAAAATGCGCATTTCCCATTGTAACACAGACAACCGCTGTGAATAGCGCCCGCACTTTTTATAATTCTCCACTTGTAATTTATCAGGGATTTTGTTAATTTCATATACTCATATTTTGTAAACCTCAGGAGGAGCTAAATGAAAAAGCCTGTAAGATTGATCGTCTTACTTTTCGCATTAATGGTTTCATACGGATGTGCAGCAGCACTTTTAGTTGTCGGCGCTGGCGTCGGCGTCGGGGCTTATAAATATATCGATGGAAGTCTCAGCCGGGCATATCCTGTTGAATATTCAAAATCATGGGATCAGGCAAATACTGCGCTTGAGAATCTCCACATAAGCCTTACTGCAAGTTTAAATGAGGGCACTAAGGGTACGATAGAGGGCATTAAGCAGGACGGCCAGAAAGAGGTGGACCCCATCCATTGGACAGGTTAGGGGCTGATTTAAGGTGGAATGCACCGGCCATCATGCCGCCTCCAAAAGCTGTTCTGATTTCCTATATCCGCCAATAGGCAGATTCCAGTATGCCTCATAAGGGGTCTTGT
>JAUSMY010000020.1 GCA_030646035.1 Thermodesulfovibrionia bacterium
AGATGATAGAGCGAGGGAAAATAGAAGGCGAGAAGGGAGCAACACAGACACCCACGATGCCGTTACTACCTCGCTCTATCTCAATAATTAAGGGGGATAGTTAATGGAGATTCAGGTCAGTGAAAAAGGGTCTATCAAAAGCTCGAATGATGCAGCCAGGATATTGAAATCAATACTATCAGCTGAGCCTGAGATCGAGAGAGAGAAAGAGCATTTTTGGGCTATCGGGCTCAACATAAAAAATCAAATCAAATATGTTGAGCTTGTAAGTCTTGGCACCTTGACCGCTTCTCTTGTTCATCCTCGTGAGACCTTCAGAATGGCGGTACTGAAAGGCATAGCAAGTCTGATCGTCGGACACAATCATCCGTCCGGAGACACGACTCCATCAAGAGATGATCTGACAATAACAAAGCGCCTTAAGGAAGCAGGGGAAATCCTCGGCATCAAATTAATTGACCATGTAATTGTCACAGAGACAGAGCACAAAAGTTTAATGGAAGGAGGACTGATATGAGATTAAAAGAAGGCGACAAAATTCAGGGTGGAGCGTATGACGGATTTGAAGTTATCTCTGTCTATACGAGAGAACAGGCTATTGAGGATGGTTTTCTGGTGGATGTATCAACAACGGCAAAGGAAGCCGGCTTCAGGTATTCGGTAGCTGTTACAAGGGCTGTATGGGATACCTATATTGTCCCTGATGAAAAAGCGAGAGCATGGGGACAGGGAGAAGACGGCAGACTGTGGGATACGCTCTGGATGCTCATGTGGGAGATCAGGCAAGGCGGAGAGAGTGAGATACTTTACAAGCTTTACTTTGTCATGAAGGAAAAACAGCGCAGGCTTGTAACACTTAAAGCTGTTTGCGGGCCCGGCGACGATGGCGAGCCGGTTATAACGATCATGTTACCGGAAGAGGATTAACCGGTGATGAAAAAAGGAGGTGATGAATTATTGAATGATCCGGCTGTAAAAGTAAAAAGGGCTGTCATAAGACAGCCCTAAACCCCAAACCGCAAAGAAAGGAGTTTATGAAATGAGTGTATCAACTGAGAAAAAGAAAGTCAAAAAAGCACCAAAGACAAAAGCTGTGAAGGCATCAAAGAAGGAGAAAATTCAGGTCATTGAAATATCCCGGGATACACTGACAAAGACGTTAAAGACTGCGAATGATTTCATCATGAAGAAAGGAACACTGCCTGTGCTTTCAACAGTCAGGCTTGAGTTCACAATCAAAGAGTGCATAATTGCAGCAACAGACCTTGAGGTCTCATGGTCAAAGCGTGTAAAGGTTTTAAAAGGTGCGGTTGTCGCAAGGTGTGTCCCTGCTGATCTGCTGATCAGAGAGATTCAGGCTCTGCCTCAGGATATTGTAAAGGTCGAGTTAGCCTTCAGCCCTGATACTGTAAAGATTAATGACAGGTGCACGATCTGGACAATGAGCGCGGATGACTTTCCGGTTCTGCCTGATATAAAGGGCAAGGATATTGAGATAGACAATATCACTGACAGTCTCAAAAAAGTCATTGTAGCAATCGGCGGCAGCGATACGAGATATACGCTTAATGGTGTCTGTTTTAACTTTGCTGACAAAATGATCGTCGGCACTGACGGACACAGGCTGCATACCGAGACCCTGAACTTTAAGGGTGATGTTAACAGCCAGATAATCATCCCTGAAAAAGCCTGTAAGGCGATTATCAAATATCCTCACAAATATGAACATGACCGTGACGACTGGAGAAGCAAAGAAAAGGAAGTGAAAGGGATGTGGGAGACAAAGACATATACACTGAATGTTTTCGGCAATGAGGTCAAAGTTGAGTACAAAGCTGACAAAAAAGCAGAGGACATTGATATTACATATTCCGGTCCGGTTAACGCCTCAGGTGAACATAAAGGGTATGTAGGCCATTATTCGCTCACACACTCAAAGCATGAGACCATTCAGGATTATTTACAGAAACAGGCTGAGGAGATGTATCTTGACTATCATAACCCGATGCCTGTCAGGCTGAGCGCTGACATCAAGCATATCTCCTGCACCCTGGCCGGTGGGACAATGACCGCAAAGCTGATTGACGGCACATATCCTGATGTCAAAAAGATCATACCTAAATCTCAGCCGGTCAAGGTAGACTTTAATGCAAAAGAGTTTCTTGAAGTTATGGCAGGGGTCATGCCTGTTCTCAGGGACAGCAAAGGTGTAAAGCTGACAGTGAACGGCAAGATAGACATACAGGGGATGAACCCGGGCACCGCTGATTACAAGTGGAGCGTTGATGCAAAGAGCAGCGGCAAAGGCAAGGATAAAACCCTGATAGTCGGCATGAATGCTCAGTACATTATTGACGCTGTCAGGGCATACGGCGAGAGCGGCACAGTCACGATGGAGCTTAGCGAGGAACTCTCTCCCTGCCTTATCAACAAGAAAGCTGTTATTATGCCGATGAGAGTTTGACAATGACCTTAAAGGAGGCAAGAGTGATATATACGATCGGGTATCAGAAATCAAATCTTAAACATATAATCAGCATCATGGATGCGAAGGACATCGGCCTCTTAGTCGATGTCCGCTCCGTCCCTTATTCCAGAGTCCCTGAGAAGTACGAGTTCAATAAGAACCGTATGATCGAGGAGCTTAAAGACAAATATTTGTGGGTAGGAGATATCTGCGGCGGGAAATCAGGGAACCCGGTACCGCAGAAATGTATCAACGAGATTATAGACCTGCATAAGGGAAGAGGCTTCAATCTTTTGCTTATGTGCATGGAGAATCATCCGTGCGACTGTCACAGGTTATATGATATCTCCCGGCGGCTGGTAAAGTCCGGAGAGATCCCGGTGCATCTGTTTGATGGTAATGAGGTTGAGACGCATGTGCTGTCAGAGAGATTCTGTAAAGAAAGGGGGGATAATAGACGTGGAAAACGATAGAGAGCTCCCGATAAACAAAGTATTCCCTAACCCGAACCAGCCCAGGAAGGAGTTTGATCAGGAAAAGCTGGAAGGGCTTGCAATGAATATCAAGGAGTATGGTGTATTGCAGGCGATCGTGACAACTCCACGGACTGACCCCTTGCATGGTGAGGGGTTCATGATAATAGCAGGTGAGAGGCGTTACAGGGCATCACTTTTAGCAGGGCTTAAGACTATTCCATCAAAGGTCATTGAGGCGGATGATGCGCTTGTTGAGGAGCTGGCGCTGCTTGAGAACATACAGCGTCAAGATCTTAATATCATCGAGGAGGCAAAGGCATTTGAGGCTCTCTTGAAACGTCAGGGATGGGACAAAGAGAAGCTTGCCAAAAAGATGGGCTTCAAACAGGTCTGGAGAGTAGATGAGAGACTGAGCCTCCTGAAGCTGACAGACGAGCATCAGGATATGGTCATTAAAGGGGAGATAACCCCTTCTCAGGCTTTTGAAATGAGCCGTGTATCCCATGAGAAGCAGGAAATTATCATAAGGAAGATCCGTGCCGGCGGGCTCGATTCATACAACAGGCTCAGGTCATTCGTAGAGGGGCTTATTGATATGGACAATCAAGCCAAAATGTTTGAGCTAACCTCTATATCATCTGAGGAGAAAAAGAGTATAGAGGACTTTAGAGGGCTTATCATCAACATCGAGAGGGCTATAGGCACACTACAGGTAAAGCACTTAAAGAAACTCAGCCTTCATTCCGATATCAGCGCAGAGAGGATAGACCTCATTATCAGTTCGTTGATGAAGATCAGAAAGTCGGTGCTGGCAGGGGAGGGGTTTAAGAAGGCACTGGAAGAAGCAGCGTAAAGGGGCGTATAGCTTAGAAGGGGGTTGGTTCATACCAATCCCCTTTTTGATTGTCGATAGTGAGTCAGTCCCAGACATTACCTATATACAAACAGATGAAAGTTGGCTGTATCTTGCAGGGCACAAGGATCTTTTCACCGGAGAGATTGTAGGGTATGCAATGGGGACGCGCATGACAAAGAATCTGGTCAGCCAGTCTTTACTGAAGTCAGTGGCAGCAAAACGCCCTGCAAAGGGACTGATCCATCACTCAGATCGGGGGAGTCAGTATTGTTCATATGAATACAGGGATATGCTTGAAGGTTTTGGCATAAAGGCATCAATGAGCAGAAAAGGGAATTGTTATGACAATGCGCCGATGGAGAGTTTTTGGGGAACGCTAAAACAGGAGCTTATTAACCATAGAAGATACGCCAGCAGGCAAGAGGCAATTCAGGATATCAGCGAATACATAGAAGTTTTTTACAATCGGCAGAGAAGACAAAAACGCCTAAGGTATCTATCCCCTGCTGTATATGAAAAACGGTTTTACGAAAAGAGACTCGCTGCATGACTCATTTGGTGTCCACTATTGACAGCAGACCTCATAACTACAATATATCTGAAGTATATGAGATACTTACATGGCTTCAAACAAACTTTGGAGGGGAAGAATTTCCTCTTGCTAATAATGTTGCGCATATGGGAAACGGAACTGAACAAGATGGGTTAGGTGTTGCAATCCTTAATCTCACACCTGGCAATATTCTACATGCTCAGGGCTCATCCTATCTTGGGGTTGTTTTAGAAGAGGTTGATATATTGAAATGGAATGATGCTGCAATTGGCATTAAGTGGCGTATAATTAATATGCCAACCACCAGTAATCAATTAAAAGAAATTATTAACACCCATCTGTCCTAAATAGTTGTTCATAATGATAATTTGAAATAATCATTCCGTTGATTAATAAGCCGTTAAAAGTCGCGCAATTGTAAATTGTAAACGGATCTTCAATCTGTCAAATACTACAAGACTTTCCCTTTATCAATGCATGATATAACAAGGTATATTTTCTTGCTATCTTCTTGTAAAATCGCACTTTTATGATAATTAAAGAAATAAGATGGGGATATTTTATGTATAACTAATTGTGTGCATATTTATTAATATAATATATATATTGTTTATTGTTACTAAGAAAGTTAGGTTTGATGAAAAAAATTAGAAATCAAACAGGTTATAGCATAATATTGATTATTTGTTTTGTTACTATTATTACTATAGTTTTTATAAGTTGTAATAATGGGTCAACCAACAAAAATGTTGATATAGTTAGTGTCAGACTGAAGTGGTTTCACCAGGCGCAATTCGCTGGATTATATATTGCTGAGGATATGGGATTTTATAGGGCAGAAGGTCTTAATGTTGAATTAAGACCAGGAGGCCAGGATTTTAGCGCAGTTAAACTTGTGGCGGCTGGCTCTGAAGATTTTGGTATTGCCGGTGCAGATGAGATATTGATAGCGCGTGAAAAGGGAATGCCCCTGGTTGCTATTGCAGTGATTTTTCAAAAAAGCCCGGTATGTTTTTTTTCTAAAAAGGATTCTGGTATCAAGAGTCCGTACGATTTTGTCGGGCGGCGTGTTGCGATGCAATATGGAACAAATGTGCGCAATGAGTATGTGGCCATGATGCGCAAGCTCGGCGTAGATATGAGCAAGGTAATTGAAGTTCCCTCGCGTTTTGATATGCAGCAATTTTTTGAGGGAAAAGTTGATGTCTGGAACGGATATGTTATTAACGAGAGACTGGCTGCTGAAGAACATGGCTTTAATGTTAATCTTATTTGCCCATCAGAATATGGCATAGATATGTATTCCGACACATTATTTACAACTGAAAAGATGATAATGAATCGGCCAGATGTGGTTCGCAAAATGGTCAAAGCCACAATAGAAGGCTGGAAGTCTGCACTTGCTGATCGTGAGTATACAGTGAAGGCAGTTCTCAAGCGAGACTCCAGACTTAATGCCGAACATGAAAGAAGGATGTTGGACGCCGAGGCTGATCTTATTGCAGCTCGTGAGGTTAATCAACATAGGATTGGGTGGATGGACAAGCAAGTTTGGGAAAGCATGCAATTAACGCTTGCATCCATTGGAATATTAAGGAATAATAGCTTCGATGTAAGGGATGTCTATACGAATGTTTTCTTGTCACATTAATAGGAGAAAGAATTTATGTCATATATAGTTGAGATGAACGAGGTAAGCATGGCCTATAGGGGACCAAACGGGTCACCTATAGAGGTGCTTAAGAAGTTCAACCTTTCAGTTGAGCCTGGAACCTTTCTTGCCATACTGGGACCTTCTGGCTGTGGGAAAACAACTATTTTAAATTTAATAGGATCTTTAATCAAAGAGACTAGTGGAAGGATAAATGTTATTGGAAAATCGCCTGAAGATGCCCTTAGAGAGAGGGCTTTCAGTTTTGTTTTTCAAAACCCGGTTCTCTTGCCATGGAGAACAGTTCGTGAAAATGTTGCATTAGCAGGTGAAATATTCCACGATGAAAATATAGTTAAAAGGGCAGAAAATTATGTACTTATGCTTGGATTAACTGACTTTCTTGATGCATATCCAGCGCAGCTTTCAGGTGGAATGCAAGCGAGGGTTGCCATCGCTCGTGCTTTTTCATATGAACCTAAGCTGTTGCTTCTTGACGAGCCATTTGGTGCTCTTGACAGCATGACTCGCACAGCTATGAATACTTTATTGTTGAATCTATTAAACCAAAATTCATCTATTACTACTGTACTAGTTACGCATTCAATAGAGGAGGCAATTTATTTGGCTGATAGAGTCATTGTTCTTTCTGATAGACCAGCTGATATTCTTTGGAATGAACAGATTTTGATGGAAAAACCTCGTAATTTAGCAACGCGTAACAGTCAGGACTTTCTTAAATATCATAGAGAAGTTGAGCAGGTTGTGTTTGGCAATGGATTAAAGTTGAATAGTCACGGAGACTTTTCCTTAAAATACGAAAAACGGAGGTTTAACAAATGATTAAGAAAGAAAAAAAACTAGGTGTTAAGGTTATCGGAACTTTTTTAGGTATTACTTTTGTTCTGCTTACGTTTCTGTTTATATCGGGCTGTGATTTATCGAAACAGAGTGGGAAGAATGAAGCCCCCAAGAAAAAGGTCAGCTTAAGGCTACGGTGGATTCCGCAATCACAATTCGCTGGTATATATTGGGCTCAGGAGAAGGGACTTTTTGCCAAAGAGGGCCTCGATGTAACGATAGTTCCTGGAGGTCCTGGAATCAATATTATGCAGTTGATTGGCTCAGGCGCGGAAGATATGGGTATTTGCGCCTCTGCCCAAGTCATTGAAGCAAGAGATAAGGGGTTACCAGTAGTCAGTGTGGGTACGATCTTTCAGTCGAATCCCAATATCTTTTTTGCTAAGACGGAGAGCGGCATAACTTCACCAAAGGATTGGGTTGGTAAAACGGTTGCAGTTTTTAAGGGGTATGACCAAGAATATGTTTTTAGGGCGTTGTTGAAACGCCAGGGTATTGATCCTAAGTCAGTGAAAGAGTATCCGGCACAGATCGACATGAATCCCTTTTTTGAGGACAAAGTTGAAGTATGGTCGGGATATGTAATCAACCAACCCAACACTGCTGAGGAAAAAGGTTTCAAGATAAATAGGATATACCCTGATAAATATGGTGTACACATTAGTGGTGATGGAATCTGCACATCAGAAGAATTTATACAAAATCAGCCTGAAATAGTAGGTGCTGTAACACGTGCAGTTCTGACAGGCTGGAAGGAAGCATTATCTAATCGAAAAGAGGCGGTTGATATTATGCTTAAGGTCAATCCTAAACTCGATCGTGTTCATGAGGAGAAGATGATAAATTCTGTGGCTGAACTTTCATTGACAGACGATATCAACGGTAAAATAGGTTGGATGAAAGAACAACAGTGGCAGGAGATGATAGATTTATGGAAAGAATTTGGAGGGATAAAGAATGATATGAAGGCGGCAAGCTGCTATACCATGAAATTTTTAGAAGAGTTTTATGGCCAGGAGCCGAAGGGAGAATAGGCATTGAAAGCCAATAACGCCAAGATGTTGCGTCGACTAATTGCACTCGCCATAATTGTGTTAATTGTATTGGCATGGGAAGGCACGGTGCGTTTATTTGAGGTGAAGCAATACCTTTTACCTGCGCCTTCAGATGTATTTATGGAGTTGTGGGAGTTTAAGGCAAGTCTTGTTGTTGACACGCTCTACACAGCATGGGAATCATTCTTAGGTTTTGGTATAGCTTTGTTTTTTGCTTTTTGGTTTGCCTTGTTCTTTGCAAACTCAAGGCTATTTTATGAGTCTACAATGCCTTTACTGATAAGTTTAAAGGCTGTACCTATTATTGCTATGGCGCCCCTTCTAATACTCTGGCTTGGAAATGGTGTTCTTAGTAAGTCGGTCATGTCCGCATTGATCTGTTTTTTCCCAATTGTAGTTAATTTGACAAAGGGGCTTAACACAGTTCCGGAGGAACACCTAAAGCTCATGAAGAGTTTATCGGCATCGAGGTTGCAGATTTTCATAAAAATTCGTCTGCCTAATTCCATGCCATATCTCTTTTCGGCACTTAAAGTCGCGAGTACTTTAAGCGTTGTTGGCGCTATAGTGGCAGAATTCAGCGGGGCAAATAAAGGCATTGGATATGTAATATTGGTTGCGGCGCTCAGAATTGAGACACCCATGCTTTTTTGCGGAATATTTCTTGCTTCAGCCCTCGGTGTGCTTTTTTATTATGCGATAGAGACAATAGAGAGCAGGGTAGTTTTTTGGGAAAAGACGGAATAATTGTGGAAATTTCTGAGCCTGGACAATAAAGTCGGGAAGGAAGAGTTGACAGCTGAATATGAGCAGGTCAATGCCACACAATACGAGTTATTAGTGTGCACGCTATCCAGGTTTTAAAATTGTATCGCTTCGTGAAAAAGCATAAATATGGCTACTATTTTACTGAAGATTGAAGAATGGTAAAGAGCCGGGTCTTTTTTTTGAAAAGCTCTTATAACTTAAAATATTAACATCAAATAATGTAAAGCATGATTTAGTTCTCGATAATTTCTTGACGGTATGTTTTAATATCATATCTCGAGTAAAATACTTTTTGTTTATTGAGGACTTAGGTGGGAAGACTGAAACTCACAATAGAGGAACTCTATTCTTATTGGCCCAAACCGTGCAAAACTCATCATACGAACCCTACTAGAATCGATGCCGATAAAATTCTTGGATCTACCAGAAAAATTCGGCGTCAACTTATTGACAATTTAACCCCAGATTTCATTAGTAATTATCTTCCATTAAAAAAGGATCCAATCTTTATCAATCTGCACAATAAGTGGCGGAAAAAGTCAAAAATTGATTTGAGTATAGAGAAATTTAAAAAGCAGTTAAAAGAATATAGAGGTGGACCCCATCCATTGGACAGGTTAGGGGCTGATTTAAGGTGGAATGCACCGGCCATCATGCCGCCTCCAAAAGCTGTTCTGATTTCCTATATCCGCCAATAGGCAGATTCCAGTATGCCTCATAAGGGGTCTTGT
>JAUSMY010000021.1 GCA_030646035.1 Thermodesulfovibrionia bacterium
TGGCTCTTCGTGACTTTATATGGGTGAGTGCTTAAAGTTGAGTTTGCCGCAAGTGAAAAGGATCATGTTCATAAAGTTGTCTTTGTTCCGGTAACCTCTAGCTCGTCGTTTGGCAAGTTGGATTTTAGAGTTGATGCCTTCGAGGATTCCGTTGTTGATTTTAGATTTGACGTAATTGAGGATTCCAGACCAATGTGCACGTATTGTGTTTGCCGCTTTTTGAAATGGGAAAATGCCGCTTTTGTCGGCTTGCTTGCACCAGTCTTTGAGGAATTTTTCGGCCATTTTGATGTCGTTGAAGTTCCAGAATTCGCGTAACAGTTCTTTGAGTCGGTATCCTTCTCCGAGTTTAGGGTACAATGTGATGAGTTCCAGCAGTTCGTCGAATTTTTTGTCGCTGAGGTTGTCGCTGTTTTTTAGCAGGGTGTACTTATGGTTCTTGAGTTCGCTGCACTCTTGGCGTTCGATTCTGCGCAGATCGTCCATGGCCTTGTTGACCACTTTGGTGACGTGAAAGTGGTCGAAGGTGATGGCGGCGTTGGGCAAGTATTCGTAGCAGCCAGCGATAAAGGCAGGCGACATGTCAATACTGACCTGTTCGACAGCCTCGCTGGGCGAGCCATTTTCATCCAAAAAAGCAGCTAAAACTGCTACAGAATATTGGTCTTTGCCCTCTGTAACGTCGAAAACCCGTGTTGTGTCCAAATCGACCCCAACGGTCACATAGTCATGGCCGCGCCGAAAAGAGGTCTCGTCCATGCCGACCCGCTGGATACCAGTGTAGTCTGTATTAGCCCGAGCCTTCCGGACGTAGTGCTTAAAGATGTTCCAGATGCGCTGGTCACGCTCGCCCACCAAGCGAGCAACGCTAAGGACCGGCATCTCTAACTCGATCAGACTCATGGCAAAGGCCTCGAAAAGCAAGGTGAAGCCAGTGTTGCGACGAGCCCAAGGCACTTGAACTGTCTTGACCGACCCACCGCTGTCTTTGATGCGAGGAACTCGGGCATGGAGGTAGCAATGGTGCTCGAAGAAGTTGAGGTGGCGCCAAGTATGATCGTTTGTGTCGTGAGCCTTGCAGGGGACACCCAGATCGTCCAAAAAGGTGCTTCCGGCAGGAAAATCAAGGCGAATGTGCAACTCCTTGTTGCCCGATTCACCAATCTCAAAATCAATCGAAACTACCTGCCAAGGGCTGATATCGCCCAAGGCAATCTCAAATAATTGCTTGCTGTTCATGGAGGCAAATATCATTCAAAGAACTAACTCACCCATATAAAGTCACGAAGAGCC
>JAUSMY010000022.1 GCA_030646035.1 Thermodesulfovibrionia bacterium
GCAAGAAATTGAAGCCAGAACCGGTGTTGAGAGCTTGCTGGGCTGGATCAAGCGTGAGGCACTCACTGAAATCAAAGACGCGGATAACTGGCAGGATTTGCATCAGGTTCTAGCTAGACATGGCCTTGAAATCAAGGAGCGCGGCAACGGGTTTGTATTGGTTGCCAACAATGGTGTGGCTGTTAAAGCCAGTTCAGTTGATCGCTCTTTATCTAAAGGGAATCTGACCAGGAGACTGGGTGCATTTGTACCCGTAGATAATTCTAAACTGAGGTATGCTGATTTTCAAGGAGTCCGAAGTTTCATAAAATGAAGAGATGAAATGGAGGATGAAGATGGAATTACCGCGCACCCAATATAGTCAGGAATTTCGGAAGGAATCAGTTAAGTTTTTCAAAGAAAGTGGATTGACTCTGGTTGAAGCTGCGAAACGACTGTCGTTACCCAAGGGGACACTAAAGAACTGGGTTTATGCTGACAAACGGGGAGAACTCGCTGCAGTAGGCAAGCATCAGAAGCCGCTGACTGAACTTGAGTTAGAGCTATCCAGAGTTAAACGAGAATTAGCAGAAGTGAAGATGGAGCGTGACTTTATAAAAAAGTGTGCGACGTATTTCGCCAAGGAGTCACGGTGAGATACGGTCTGATTGAATTGATGCGACGAAGCTATCCGATTGCGCTCATGTGTCGAGTACTTAATGTTTCCGAGAGCGGTTTTCATACCCAAAGAACTCGCCCGCTTTGTAACCGTAAGCGGGAGAATACAAGACTGGAAGTAGAAATACTGGCTGCACACCAACGTACACGAGAGACCTACAGTGCGAAGCGTCTGCATCTTGATTTGGCAGATCACGGAGTACAAACCACACCATATCGCGTTCGAACATTGCGCAAGAAGTTGGGTTTGCGTTATAAGCAAAAGTTAAAATTCAAGGCGACGACCGATTCTAAACATAATTTACCGGTTGCGCCCAATATTCTGAACCGGGAATTTGCTGTTAATGCACCTGGTAAAGTATGGGTCAGTGACATCACTTATATTCCTACGGATGAGGGCTGGTTGTACTTGGCTGGAATAAAAGATCTATTTAATGGCGAACTGGTGGGCTATGCCATGAATGAGAGAATGACAAAGAGACTGGTTATACAAGCATTATTTCGTGCAACTGCAAGTAAACATCCGGATAAGGGGCTAATTGCTCACTCAGATCGAGGTGGCCAATACTGTGCGCATGATTACCAGAATCTATTACAGCAATTTGGCATGATCGCTTCCATGAGTCGCAAAGGTGATTGCTATGATAATGCTCCGATGGAAAGCTTCTGGGGGATACTTAAAACCGAACTGGTGCATCATCGGAGATTCAAAACACGGCAACAAGCCATTCAGGAGATTACCGAATATATCGAAATCTTCTATAACAGGCAGCGCATGCAGGAAAGATTAGGTTATCTGTCACCAGCACAATTTACGCAGCGATACTATGCAAATCTAGCCGCTGCTTAAACACATGGACTCCATTTTTGACAGCACACCTCAG